>JANNOC010000495.1:0-12109 GCA_031398865.1 Gemmatimonadota bacterium
GCGCTCGCCGGCGACATCGAGCGCGAGTTGCCGCGCATCGAGACGTTCAACATCGCGCACGCGGATCCGGCGGGTGGCGCCGCGGTGATCGATACGGTCGAGATTCGCGTCGCGAGTCCAGCGGACGTCGTGCGGGCCTCCAGCGTGCTGCGCGGAGCGATCGAGCCGTACTTCGAGATCGCGCTGACCGGCGAGGCGCGCGCGCTCATTGCCGCGGTCGCGACGGTCGGTGCGCGAGCGAAGGTGCGCACCGGCGGCGTCACCCCGGAGCTCTTTCCGGCGACGGCCGCACTGGTGAGCTTCATTCGCGGGTGCATTGACGCCGGCGTGGCGTTCAAAGCGACAGCGGGACTGCACCACGCGATTCGCGCAGCGTATCCGCTGACATATGAGACGGGCAGTGGGCGCGCGACGATGTACGGGTTTCTCAACGTCTTCCTGGCCGCGGCGTTCATGCGCGCCGGTCTCGATGACGCCGACGCGAGCGCGCTGCTCGAGGAACGCTCCGCGGACGCTATCCGTTTTTCCGAGGACGGTGTGTCGTGGCGCGGGAACACACTCGACATCGGCGCGATCGCCGCCGCACGAAAGGACGTGGCGACGTCCTTTGGATCATGCTCCTTCACCGAGCCCGTGGACGAGTTGCGGGCACTTCATCTCCTTCCGTAACCGCATGGTGAACGACACGCACCGCCCCGATCGCGTCAGCTGGGTCGAGTCGGCGCAGGACACCGGCACCGACTTCCCGATTCAGAATCTGCCGTTCGGCGTCTACCGCCGAAGCGGCCACGACGACGCGGCGCGCGTCGGCGTCGCGATCGGAAGTGAGATCGTCGACGTCGGTGCCTGTCATTTCGCGGGACTGCTGCATGGTGTCGCGGCCGCGGCCGCCGAGCACTGCACCGCATCCTCGCTCAACGGCCTGATGCAACTCGGACCGCTGTACTGGTCCGCGCTGCGCGACCAACTCGTGGCGTTGCTGGACGCCGACGGCGCGGCATACCGCGCGGACCGGCGCATTGGTGAGCGCATCCTCGTGCCGATGCGAGAGGCAGAGATGCAGGTCCCGGCCGCTATCGGCGACTACACCGACTTCTACGCGTCGGTGTTTCATGCGACCAACGTGGGCCGCATGTTCCGTCCGGACAATCCGCTGCTGCCGAACTACAAGCACGTCCCGATCGGCTATCACGGTCGCACATCCTCGATCGTCGTGAGCGGAACGGCGGTCCGCCGTCCGCGCGGCCAGACACAGGAGGACCCCGCGACAACGCCGTCCTTCGGGCCCAGCCGCCTGCTGGATTACGAGGCGGAGATCGGATTCTTCATCGGTCCGGGAAATCATCTGGGAGAACCGCTGCGTCTGGACGAAGCGGAGTCGTCCATCTTCGGCTGCTGCGTCGTGAACGACTGGTCGGCGCGCGACATCCAGAAATGGGAGTATCAACCGCTCGGTCCCTTTCTCGCCAAGAATTTCGCGACGTCCGTCTCTCCCTGGATCGTCGCGCTCGAAGCACTCGAGCCGTTTCGCGCGCCGGCGTTTGCGCGGCCGGCGGGCGATCCGGAACCGCTGCCCTATCTGCGTTCTGCGGACGACGCGGCACGGGGCGCGGTCGCGATCACACTGGAGGTGGCGCTCCGGAGCGAGCAGATGCGCGCCGCGAACATGCCGGCCATGCGGCTCAGCCGCGCGAGCTTCACCGACATGTACTGGACGATGGCGCAGATGGTCACGCACCACGCCAGCAACGGGTGCAATCTGCGTCCCGGCGATCTGCTGGCCAGCGGGACCGTGTCCGGCGAGAACAAGGATTCGCGCGGCTGCCTGCTGGAGCTCACCTGGCGAGGAACCGAGCCCCTCACGCTCCCGACGGGCGAAGCACGTCGCTTCCTGCAGGATGGCGACGAGGTGGTAATGCGTGCGTACTGCGAGCGCGAAGGCGCCCGGCGCATCGGGTTCGGCGAATGTACCGGCGTCGTGCTTCCGGCGGTCGCGCCGGAATGAGCGTCAGGGCAGGATCGTCAGCGAGAGGCTCTCGCCGGGTCTGATATGCAACTCCTCCGAAACTGGAGGGCGACCCGACCCAACGGGGTCGGCAAGGAAGCGCAGCGACGTTGCTCCCCGCACGAGTGTGGACGGTAGTCGGAATGACCTGGTCGAAACGGCCGGCACCGTTCCAACGCAAGTGTCCCGAAACCATCCGCGCCATCTCGTCGTACGGCAGGCAGGAGGCCACATGCTCGAACTCATCGCACTGGGTGTCGCCGCGCTTTCCGCGGGACTGGGATACGTCAAGGCGCGCAACTTCGTACGCGGCCGGCTGCGGTACGTGGACACCGTGCAGCGGCCAGCGATTCCCTTCGCGGCCGGGTTCGCGGCCGCCCTGGTGACCGCACCGCTCGTCTGGCTGCTTCCGCTGATCGGCGGCGGCACCGCCATCGCATTTGGCATCGCGGTGGGCGCGGGAGTCGCGCAGGGCGCACGCGACATCCGCAAGGCCGCGTACCGCATCGAGTCGTAGGTCCCCGCACGACGCACCGATTGGGCGTGAACGCGCGCACTCAGTCGCGCGGCAGCCCCGCTGTCAGCGCATTGCGCACGCGCTCGATCTGCCGGTCACTTCCCCCAAGCAGAATGGCGGCGAGATTGCTCGACGTGATCAGCGTCGGTGATGCGATCCACGTCACGGACATGTCCGCTGGCGCAACGTGCACTGTGTCGAGGCGCGCCACGTCGCGCAGCATCGCACCGGAGTCGGCGTAGAGAAAAAGCTGCAGCTCCGAATCGCCGAGCAGCAACACCCGCCCCGGGACACTCATGAAGGGATGACGGACCGTGTCCGGCCGCAATCGTGGCACGAGTCCCGCGCGCTCCAGGCGATCCTCGACGCTGCACAGCCGCCAGCTACCGGAGAGGACGCATCCGGTGTCCCCCGCGCTTCGGAGCTTTGCTGGCGGCGATGCCTCACGCTCAGGCAACGCGTCCCGTGCCTCCTCTCGCGACGAGCAACCGCCGAGCGTCGCAAGCAGTGCGACGGCGCACGTCAGGCACTGCAGCCGCGGTGTGAAGTGCATCGGTGGCTTCGGGCAGCGAGGGCTGGTGTCGGCATGATGCGCAGGCAACGCATGCGCCGCTTGCTCTCTCACGAGTCGTGCCGCTATTTCCACGACATGTCTCCCGAGCCGCCGTGCGCGCCCAGCGAAGGCGCGCCGTGACCGCCCACGATGTGACCCACGCCAGCGCGGCCTTTCCGGGGGCGATGTCCCTGCCCCGTATCGTTATCGAGTATCCGGAGTGGGTGGGTGGCGCGGTCGACTGGGAGCGCACGTATACCGGCGACGACGACAGGATGCGGCTGGCAATCGCGATGTCGCGCGCCAACGTCGTGCACGGCACCGGTGGGCCGTTCGGTGCCGCGATCTTCGAGCGCGACAGCGGCCGCCTGGTGGCCGTTGGAATGAACAGCGTCGTGCGGTCCAACAACTGTACGCTGCATGGCGAGATGCTCGCGTTCATGATGGCACAGCAGCGGCTGAACAGTTTCACGCTGAGCGGGGCGGGGATGCCGGTGCACGAGCTGGTGACCTCCTGCGAGCCATGCGCGATGTGCCTGGGCGCCACGCTCTGGAGTGGTGTGCGGCGAGTGGTCTGGGGCGCCGGGCGGGAGGACGCTCGGCGATTGCGTTTCGAGGAAGGACCGGTCTTCCCGGAGTCGTATCGCTATCTCAGCGAACGGGGGATCGAGATTGTTGCCGGCGTGCTCGCCGAGGAGGCGAACGCCGTTCTCGAGCTATACCGGGAGCGGAGCGGGACTATCTACAACGGGTGAGGCGCTCCGCGGAAGAGATTCCGGCCCGCGCTCGTTCACTACGATGAGGCTCTCGATGCGTTCCACGGTACTCGCTGTCTGCGTCACGCTGGGAATCGCCGCGTGCGTGCGCACCCCCCAGCCCGCTGCTCCCGCCGTCAACCCCATGCCCGCGATGGCGGACGCCGCCCCGACTGACCCGGGGGCGCTTGCCGCGGGCACGATCACGGCGCGCGACATGCACGCGCGCATCGGCTATCTCGCCAGCGACGCGCTGAAAGGCCGCGACACGCCCAGCCAGGGCCTCGAGGCGGCGGCCGCGTACATCGCGAGCGAGTTCGAGAGGATGGGTCTCGAGCCCGGTGGAGACGCGGGCACCTTCTTCCAGCGATACCCGTTTCCGGTGCTGCAGCTGGACACGATGACCGCGGCGTTCAGCGTGCAGCGCGGGTCGCAGCGGACCCGTCTGGCGTATGGCCGGGACTTCATCATTGCGCGCGGTACGCCCGAGTCGGTGAGCGCGCCGCTGCATTTCCTCGGGATTGCGGACAGCGCCATGACCGCGATGCCCGCTGGCGTGAAGGATGGCATCGTGGCCGTGGTCATGGCGGGAGCGCCGGACCGCGCATGGCGTGCGCGCGCCGGCCGTGTGCAGCGACTCGCGCAGGGCGCGGACGCGAAGGCGCTCGTCGTTCTCGTGGACGATGCATGGACGCCGGAGGTGTTCGCGACGCGTAACCGTGTCTTTACCGCCGCTCAGGGCGCGTTAGGCGGGCTGCGCAACATCCCGGTGTATTACGTCCGGCAGTCCTCGGCGCGCCCATTCTTCCGCGCGGCGGGCCAGGACCTCGCGACCCTGAGCACGCCTGGAGGCATGCGCGATCCCGTCACGCTGTCAGGCGCGACCTTCGCGCTCGAAGGGAAGGTCAAGGTGCTTCGCGACGCGAAACCGCCGAACGTCATCGGCATCCTGCGCGGCGCCGATCCCGTGCTGCGCGACAGCTACGTCGTGCTGAGCGCGCACATGGACCACGTCGGGGTCGGAACGCCTAACGCGAGCGGCGATTCCATCTTCAATGGCGCGGATGACGATGCGTCCGGCACCAGCGCCGTGGTGGAAGTGGCCGAGGCGCTGGCGAGCATGACCACCCGCCCGGCGCGTTCGGTGCTCTTCATCACCGTGAGCGGCGAAGAGAAGGGTCTGCTCGGCTCCGAGTATTTCGCCGAGCATCCTACGGTGCCGATCGACAAGATGGTGGCGAACATCAACCTGGACATGATCAGTCGCAATTCGCCGGACTCCATCGTGGTGATCGGCCAGCAGTATTCCTCCCTCGGCCCACTCCTGCAGGACGTCGGCGCGCGGCACCCTGAGCTGCGACTCACACTCTCTCAGGACATCTGGCCGGAGGAACGGTTCTTCTTTCGGAGCGACCACTACAACTTCGCCAAGAAGGACATCCCGGCGATCTTCTTCTTCAACGGCGTCCACGCGGACTACCACCAGGCGTCCGATGAGATCTCGAAGACGGATGCGGACAAGGCGGCGCGTGTCGCCCAGCTGGCGTTCCACATGACGTGGGCGATCGCCAACGGCCGCACGGCACCGCAGTGGTCGCCGCAGGGCCTCGCGGAGGTGCGCGCCCTGATGCGGTAGCCCCGTACGGGGCCGGGGGCCAGCGCGCGGGCCGCGCCTGGTGCCCGGCCGCTTCCCCCCGGCACGGCCCGGGGCGAAGTTGGACGCATGGCAGAGGAAGTGGTGCGCGCCACGGAGGACGCGCTGCGAGCCAGCGAGGAACAGCTCCGCATCTTCGCCGCGGCGAGCAGCGAAGGGATTATCGTGCATGTGCGCGGCACCATCCTGCATGCGAGCCCCCGCGGCCGCGCGCCTTCTCGGATACGACGCGAACGATCTCGCGGGAATGCCTCTCACGGCGCTCACACCACCCGAGTTGCGCGGCGAGTTGAGCGACCGGATCCGGCGCGGCGAGAAGAACGCCTTCATCGGCGTGGCGCTCCGCAAGGATGGCTCGACCTTCCCGGCGGAGATCCAGGGACGCACCGTGCGGCTGGGCGAGCAGTCGGTGCGGGCCATCGCCCTGCGCGACGCCAGCGAGCGCGTGCGCGTGGAGCAGTCGCTGCGCGAGAGCGAGGGTCGCTACCGGCTGATGGTGGAAGGCAGCGACCACATCTTCTTCTACATGCATGACCCGCAGCTCCGCTTTCAGTATCTGAGCCCCTCCCTGCGCGAAGTCCTCGGCTTCGATCCGATGGAACTGATCGGCCAGTCGTTCGCGCGTATCCTGACGAGCGACCCGGACAACGCGCAGGTGAGCCGGCGCAGCGCACAGGCACTTGCCACGGGTGGGAAGCTGAGCGCGCATCGTGCGACGGTGACACACAAGGACGGCCGGCGGGTGACGCTGGAGCTGATCGAATCACCCATCCTTCGCGCCGGCGTGGCCACCGGCATCCAGGGATTTGCGCGCGATGTCACCGAGCTCGCACGCGCCGAGGAGAAGCTGCGCGTCTCGAACGAAACGCTGCAAGCGCTCATTCAGGCGTCGCCGCTGGCGATCATCGCGGTGGACCTCGAGTGGAAAGTCACGCTGTGGAATCGAGCGGCGGAACGGTTGTACGGATGGACCGCGATGGAAGTGACCGGGAAGCTGGCGCCGCACGTTCCCCTCGAAGAGCAGAAAGCGTATCAGTTGCTGCGCGACGACTTCCTGGATCGCGTCGGCTCGACGGGGCTCGAACTGCGCCGTCGGCGCAAGGACGGGCAGTTCGTGGATGTGAACATGTCCATTGCTCCGCTTCGCGATGCGAAGGGCGCGACGCGGGGCCTCATGTTCGTGATCGCGGACATGACCGAGAACAAGCGGTTGGAGTCACAGCTGCGGCAGGCGCAGAAGATGGACGCGGTTGGGAAATTAGCGGGCGGACTCGCGCACGACTTCAACAACATGCTGACCGTGATCGCCGGAAACAGCGAGTTGGCGCTGCGGAAGATGGGCGCGGACCATCCGCTGCGCGTCGAGCTGGAAGAGGTGACACGCGCGGCGGCGCTCGCGGCGGTGCTCACGCGGCAGTTGCTGGCCTTCAGCCGCAAGCAGGTGCTCCACCCGCGCCAGCTCGACCTGGGTGAGGTCGTGAGCGGCATGGAGGGAATGCTTCGCCGTCTCATCGGAGAGGATATCGAGCTTGTCACCATGAAGAAGCCGGAGCTTGGTTACGTGCTGGCCGACCCCGGCCAGATCGAGCAGGTGGTGATGAACCTGGTGGTGAACGCGCGCGATGCGATGAGCGGCGGCGGCATGGTGACCGTCGAGACGGTGAACGTGAACTTCGAGGAGACGCACATTCACCGGCACGGGGTCGTTCCCCCCGGTGATTACATCCTGCTCGCGGTGTCGGACACGGGCGTCGGCATGGACCCGGCCACGCTGCAACATCTCTTCGAGCCGTTCTACACCACCAAGCCAGCCGGGGAGGGTACCGGGCTGGGTCTCTCCACCGTATACGGAATCGTCCAGCAGAGCGGGGGCAGCATCGTGGTCGAAAGCGCGCGTCAACGAGGGGCGATCTTCAAGCTCTTCTTTCCCCGCATCGACACGGCGACAGCAGTCACGCCGCCACACGCCGCCGGGGTGTCGGCGACGCGCGGGACGGAAACGGTGCTCGTGGTGGAGGACGACGCACCGGTGCGGCATCTGGTGCGCGAGGTGCTGCGCATCTCAGGGTATCACGTGCTCGAGGCGGCGTACGGGGACGAAGCCATTCACGTCGCGGCGAGCCACACCGACACGATCCACTTGCTCGTCACCGACGTGATCATGCCGCAAATGAGCGGGCCGCAGCTCGCGGAGCGACTGTGCGCGATGCGTGACGGGTTGAAGGTGCTGTACATCTCCGGGTACACCGGCGACGACATCGTTCGCCGCGGCGTTGGGGAGCTGGCCGCGATGTTTCTGCAGAAGCCGTTCACGCCGGAGCTGCTGGTCAGTACGGTGCGCGCGGTGCTGGATGATGCGGGAGTGGAACGGGGGTAGGGCGTGCGTTGCGCCCCATACCCGCATCGCTGGCCACGATGCAATTGGCAATTCGGGGCGACGCCCGGTTGCCTAGCGCTCATCTTGCTGGTTGGGTAATGGCCAGCACATCCCCATCACCCATGCTCATCGCATCACATAGCTAGAACTTGCCCAACAGCCAGTATAGCAAAATGAAAATCAGGATGGTACTGAAGCACCCGCCGCCGAGCTTTTTGGCGCCGTATCCCGCGCCCAACGTCCGAAACAGATTATTCATCGTGGTGTCCGAGATGGGAAAGTGTCGCGAGCCGGTGCCCGCAGTGCAGGGACCGTACCGGCGCTACGGAGATATCTGAGCGCATGAGTCGCAAAGCGATCACGCACCTCACGCAAGCCGACCCACGGCTCGCTGCCGTCATTCGCCAAGTGGGTCCGTGCCGTCTCACGCGCCAGACGGACGGAACGCACTTCGACGCGATCGTACGCGCCATCGTGTACCAGCAACTCTCCGGCAAGGCGGCGGCGACAATTCACGGACGGCTCGTGGCACTGTTCGACGGACGAGCACCGGGCGCGACGGAACTTGCGGCAATACCGGAGTCCGCGCTGCGCGGCGTCGGCCTGTCGCGGCAGAAGCTGTCGTATCTGCGCGACCTGTCGGAAAAAGTACTGTCGGGGGCGCTCGCGACAGACACCCTCGACACACAGACGGACGATGAAGTCCTCGAGTCGCTCATCCGGGTGAAAGGCATCGGACGGTGGACGGCGCAGATGTTCCTGATGTTCCGTCTCGGCCGGCCGAACGTGCTGCCCGAGCTGGACCTCGGAATCCAGAAGGGCATTCAGCGCGCATATCGGCTGCGCACGCTGCCGTCGCCGCAGCGCGTCCGCGAGATCGGTGCGAAATGGGGACCGTACGCCACGGTGGCCTGCTGGTATCTCTGGCGCAGCCTCGACAATGGAGACGGGCAGGCGGCAGCAGCCCGACCGAAGGCGGCGTCCGCGCCCCGATCCAACGCGAAACGCGCGTCCGCGCGCGAAGCACCCGCGATCGCAAAGCGCGGTCGCGTCGCTCCCGGACGACAGCGCACGATGACGCGTGCCCCCGCACGATGAACATTCAGCGGTACGTCGCGCTCGGCGATAGCATCTCCATTGACCTGTATCCGGCGCTGGACCGGGCGCGCGCCGCGGCGCCTCATCAGGTGATGGATCTCCAGCGCGGATTTGGTGCGGCCTCTCTGCTGTACTCCAACAACGCACAGCAGTACCCCGAGTTTGTGCAGCACGATCTGGCGTCGCAGCCGTCCGCGGTCATTTTTCGCAACCACCATCATTTTTCGTATCCTAACGAGTACCCCACCGACAATCATACGGTGGACGGTGCGACCACGACCGACGTCCTGCAGCGGCAGCTTCCGCACGTAGAGCCGAGCAGCGAGACCACGCTGGCGACACTCACCGTGGGCGGGAACGATCTGTTGCAAGCCATGCGCGGCACGTCGGCGCCGCCCGATCTCGTCGCCGCGATCGTAGGTCGCCTGCGACGCATTATCGCCGAGCTGCGCGGGCGGCGGCCGCGTACGACGGTGCTGCTTGGCACCGTGTACGACCCGTCCGACGGCACCAATAATCTGGGTGCGGGGCGGCTGGACCGTGAGGCCGCCTGGCTCGCTGAATACAATGCCGCCGTGCGGGCGCTGGCCTCGAATGGGGACGGAATCGTTCTCGCCGACATTCACAGCCACTTCCTGGGACATGGCATTACGGTGCCTCAGGCACAGCGATGGTACTGGTCGGGACTCATTTTCGAGCCGAACGCGCGCGGGGCAAGCGAGGTACGGCGAGTGTGGGTCGAGGCGCTCGGGATGTAAGCTCGGACATCGGTGCGAAGACGGGAAAAGGGGCGAGGTGTCAGGTGTCAGTTATCAGTTTTCAGTGATCGGTTGGGAGGCGTCGAGATTAGTGAGCAACCGTTCGCAAACGAGTTCCGGCGCGCCTTCACGCATCGCCATCACAGGCGCGAGTGGCATGATCGGGAATGCGCTCGCGGTGCGCCTGGAAGGCGACGGACACACCGTGCTGCGACTCGTGCGGCGCGCGGCGCGCGGGCCGAACGAAATAGCGTGGGATCCGTCAGCCGGGACGCTGGATGCGAGTGCGCTCGAAGGAGTGGACGCGATCGTCAATCTCGCGGGGGAACCGATCAGCGAGCGGTGGACCGATGCCCACAAGCGGGGCATCCTGGAGAGCCGCGTTCGCGGCACGGGCACGATCGTCAACGCGATCGCCCGGATGACGACACAACCCGCGGTGCTGGTGAATGGGTCGGCATGCGGCTTCTACGGCGATCGCGGGGACGAGTGGGTGGACGAAGGCAGCGGGGTGGGAAAGGGCTTTCTCGCCCGCGTGACCGCGGCCTGGGAGGAGGCGACGCGCCCGGCGGAGGACGCGGGCGTGCGTGTCGTGCGTTCGCGCTTCGGGCTCGTGCTCTCGCCGCGCGGCGGTGCACTGGCCCGACTGCTTCCGCCCTTTCAGCTCGGCGCCGGGGGAAAACTCGGCGACGGCAAGCAGTGGATGAGCTGGGTCGCGTTGGACGACGTTGTGTCCGCGCTGGCGTTCGCCCTCCGCAATGAGAGGTTGAGCGGACCGGTGAACGTCGTGGCGCCTGCGCCGGCCACCAACGCCGACTTCTCGAAGACGCTCGCGAAGGTGCTCGGACGCCCGGCGCTCGCTACCGTGCCGGCGTTCGCCGTGATCCTGATGTTCGGCGAAATGGCGAAGGAGCTGCTGCTCATGGGTCAGCGCGTGCGACCGCGCCGACTGGAGGAGGCGGGGTTCGTGTTCAAGCATCCCGCGCTGGACGAGGCACTGCGCTTCGAGCTCGCGCGCGGGAAAGCGGCGGGTGTCACGGCGTAGCACCCGTTCGCGTCACAGTTTCGGTCGTGCAAGATGAAAGCTCGTGGCCTGCTGGTACGCCTGGGCCACGGTACACAGCGCGGCCTCGCCGAAGAGATTCCCGACAAACGTCAGCGACACCGGCGTACCATCGTCCCGGAAGCCGTTAGGCAGGATCACCGCCGGATGTCCCGTAAGGTTCGTGGCGGTGAGCTGCGGTGAGCTGGTGGGCGCCACGATCACGTCCACGCCGCGCATCAACTCCTGCCACTGCCGCATCGCGAGGGTGCGCACGCGATTGGCGTTGACGTAGTCCACCGCGGGGATGAACCGGTAGGAGCGGAACGAGTTGGGCCACGCCTCCTTGGTCTGCCGGGTCATCTGGTCGTCGCGGTTCGAGCGCGTAATCTCGTCGAAGGCCGCCGCGCCTTCGGCGCTGAGGATGATGCGCATCGCCCCGTAGGGGAAATCGGGGATCTCGACCGGCGTGAGCGTGACGCCGAGCCCCCGGAGAACCGTGAGCGATGCGTCGTCGAAGGGTTTGGTGGGGCGGTCGCGGTCGAATGCGCTCTTCACGTAGCCGACGCGCACCGTGGCCGCGCGGGTGCGCGTGTTCCAGTCGAACGAGGCGTCTTCCACCGAGAGATCCTGCCCGTCAGACCCGCGAATCGCGTCGAACACCAGTGCGCAATCCTCGACGCTGCGACAGATCGGGCCGAGCTTGTCCATGCTCCACGACAATGCCATCGCGCCGGTGCGCGGCACGCGCCCGAAGGTCGGGCGCAGACCCGTGACGCCGCAGCGCGTGGCCGGTGACGAGATGGAGCCAAGCGTCTCGCTGCCGACGCTGAACGCCACGAGCCCCGCGGCGGTGGCCGATGCCGGCCCCGCGGAGGAGCCGCTGGAGCCTTGATCGGTCTTCCAGGGATTCCGCGTCATGCCGCCGAACCAGACGTCCCCGTACGCCAGCTCGCCCAGCGTGAGCTTCGCAAGCAGCACGGCGCCGGCGTCATCCAGGCGCCGGACCGCGGTGGCATCTTCGTCGATCATCTGATCCTTGAACGGCGTGGTGCCCCACGTCGTGGGCGCACCACGCACCGCGAGCAGATCCTTGGCGCCCCACGGGATGCCGTGCAGCGGGCCGCGGTACTTTCCGCTGGCGATCTCCGTGTCGGCGCGCTCGGCCTGCGCGAGCGCGCGTTCGGGGAGCAGCGTGACGACGCACTTGAGCGCGGGATCGTAGCGCTCGAGGCGCGCCAGGTACATGCGTGTCAACTCGACGGAGGTGACACGCCGCCGCCTGACGAGCTCGGACAATTCGGTCACGGGCAGAAAGGCCAGTTCCTCGAGCGATGCCGGCCGCGCGCG
>JANNOC010000511.1:0-17348 GCA_031398865.1 Gemmatimonadota bacterium
GTACCCGCGCGACATCACCGCGGACGAATTCCAGCGCGCCGTCGCCGCTGCCCCGGCGCGTGGCGATTCGCTCAAAAGCCTGTACACGCTTGTGCGGCGCGACGCGTCTGCGCTCATTCCGGTGCCCTACCATCGTGCGTATCCGGCCCAGACGGCGCTCGCCGCGCGGAAGCTGCGCGAGGCGGCCCCGCTCGCTCAGGACCCGGGGCTGCGCCGCTACCTCGAGCTGCGCGCCATCGCGCTCGAGACGGACGACTATCGTGCGAGCGACATGGCCTGGCTGGACATGAAATCCAATCGCATCGACGTCGTCATCGGACCGATCGAGACGTACGAGGACGCGCTCTTCGGCTACAAGGCGGCGCACGAGGCGTACGTGCTCATCAAGGACATGCAGTGGAGTCAGCGGCTCTCTCGCTACGCGGCCATGCTGCCCGGACTGCAGGAGGGACTCCCCGTGGCGGCCGAGCTCAAACGCGAACGTCCCGGCACCGATTCGGATCTCAACGCCTACGACGCGGTCTTCTACGCGGGGCAGTCCAACGCCGGCGCCAAGACCATCGCGATCAACCTGCCGAACGACGAAGAAGTCCAGCTCGCCAAAGGCACGCGCCGGCTGCAGCTCAAGAACGTCATGCGCGCGAAGTTCGATCGCATTCTCCTGCCGATCGCGAACGAGTTCATCGCGGCCGACCAGCGCCGCTACATCGCGTTCGATGCGTTTTTCGAGAACGTGATGTTTCATGAGGTCGCGCACGGCCTGGGCATCAAGAACACCATCAATAACCGCGGCACGGTGCGCACGGCGCTGAGGGAGCAGGCGTCGGCGCTCGAGGAAGGCAAGGCGGACATCCTCGGCCTGTACCTGGTCACGACGTTGAGCGACCGCGGCGACTTGAGCGGCAACGATCTCATGAACAACTACGTGACCTTCCTCGCCGGCATCTTCCGCTCGGTGCGGTTCGGTGCGACCTCGTCGCACGGCCGCGCAAATATGCTGCAGTTTCATTTTTTCCAGTCGCGCGGCGCCTTCGCGCGCGACGCGGCCACCGGCACGTACCGAGTGGACCGCGAGCGCATGCGCGCGGCCATGACAGAGCTCGCGGAGCGCATCCTGCGCCTGCAGGGGACGGGTGACTACGACGCGGTGAAGCAGCAGCTCGCCGAGACCGGACGGATCCCGGCCGAGCTACAGAGCGATCTCGCGCGACTCACGACGAAAGCGATTCCCGTGGACCTGATCTTCGAACAGGGCGCCAGCGTCCTCGGGTTACCGTAGCGCAGCGTCGCGGAACGTCTGGCCGGCCGCGGCGCGCCGAACCGCCGGCCGACTAGTAGCGAACTTGAAGGCGCAGATACACGCGGTCGTCGTGTTTGCCCTCGTCGTCCTTGAAGATCTCGTAGTTGAACAGGAGACTCACATCATCGGTGGGGAGCCCGAGATATCCCCCAACTGTCAAGCGCCGGAATTCCTCGAACACGTCAAAGCGAGCGATGGGCCCTGCCTTCCACCGGGTTTTTCCGGCTGCAGTCGCGTAGTAGCCGAGGCTGTTACCGCCTTCGTCTGCCAGATCCCCCGGAAGCTTGTCATTGCCTGATACGAACTCTCCCGCAAAGAACAGCTGCGGCAGGTCGATCGAGACATCCCCACCGAGGCGCGTGAACGTGAACATGAACGGTTCCTCGATGGGTGGTCCCGGATCACCTGGCTCCTGCACATCGCCGCGGCCGGCGGATGCACCCAGTCGCATCGTCACGTCACCGCTCCGATACCGCACCCCGAGGCGCCCCCAGACATTTTTTCGATGCGTGTTATCCTCCTGGACATTCAGCCCTGCACCATTTACCACCGTAATTGCATCCTCGAGCCTGACCTTGTCGCTGAGCCGCAGCGAGCCGATCAGGCCGACACCGATGTCACGCAGATTGATCCCACGCGACAGGTTATCGGAGACCTCCGTGCGATTCACCGTAAAGAGCCGCGATGAGGACACCAAGTTCTCGTAGCCGAACTGCGTTTTCTGCTGGCCGATCCGGATTTCATGGCGGGGGATGTAGTCCAGTGCAATGAAGGCGTCTCGCAGGATTCCGGTGATCTCGGGGGCGCGTGGGTCGATCTCGACGTCAAACGCGACATGACGGGTCACGTCGCCTTTGAACATGATCCGCGCGCGCTGCACTCGAAACACGTCCGGCTCGGTCGCACCGTCCCCACTCACCTCGCGGCGCGTTTTGAAGAACACCTGGACATATCCCGACACCTCGACCCTCGGCTTCTTCTTCGTGGTCGAGTCCTGATTGGCACTGTCCTTCGGGACGGCTTGCGGCGGGTCAGTGGTTTGTGCCTTGGTTGTGAGTAGCGGCAGCACAGTCGCAAGAGCGACGCAGCACAGGCGTGTGATCATCGGACACTCCGTCTAGAGTAATTCCAGCGGTCTCGCATCTAACGCGAAAAGACGGTGATCTCGGCGGCATCGCGCAGCAGATCCACGTGAGTCACCTCGACGCGAGCCACCGTGAGACCCGTCTTCGCGTTGAGATCGGCCACGAGCTTGGCCTCATTGCCCGGCCGCAACAGCTCGAGTTGGTCATACAGCATCTCGGTCGAACGTTCCTGGTTTCGCGACGCCGCGAATTCGAGCAGCGCGATCATCGCGACAATGAGAACGTCAATGACGACTACCAGGAGCCCGCTCACGCTCTGGTTCGCGACACCATTGAGCACCGCGATCCCGATGACGATGAACAGGTACGTGAGATCGCGCATGCGAATCTGTTCGGTGCGGTATCGCAGGATGCCGAACACCCCGAAGAGCGCGAGTGCAAGCCCGAACTCCAGCGCTACTTTGCCTAACAAGTAACACAGGCAGAACGTGATGACGTTAAAGCAGTAATAGGTGAAGACGTACTCGCGATTTCTGTACAGTCGGAAGTAGATCAGGCGGATCACGAGCGTAGCGCACACGAGGTCCAGCGCCAACCGCGAGAGGAGATCGCTCAGTTCGAACCAGCTCGAGGCGAAGTTGCCGCCGAACACGCCGCTCATGCAGCCTCCATGACTCGCGCGAGGGCGCGCAGATCGGGGAGCAGCCGATTGCGGCGCACGTGCGGGCGCGTCATGGCGATCGCGACGCAGTATTTGCTGATCCCGGACGGCCGGCAGCCGCTGCGCCGCAACACCGTCATCACGGGGGTGGCGCGCGAGTGCGGCCACTGCTTCACCTCGACGATGGCGACGCCCGCGAGCGGTATCGCGCCCGGTCCTGCATCGAACGCAAGATCGACATCGATAGTGATGCGTTCGTTGGTCTGCAGCCCCACGAACGTCAGTCGGCGGAAATCGGTCCACACCTGCGGTAGCACGTTGGCACTGGTGCCAGTGTGGGCGCGGATGAATTCCTGATCATCCGCTCGCAGCGCATCGTCGCCGTACTCCCGGTCCCGCCAGATCTTGCTTGCATACAGATCGCTCTGGCGCGTCTTGACCTCCAGCAGCGTGAGGGCGCGGTCGGCATAGTGGCGCACACGCGCCTTGTGGCGGACGCGCCGGCCACGCCGATGGGCATGAAAGAAATCGAGTTGCGCCGTATCGAAGTACAGCGTGCGATACGAGGCGACGAAACCCGCACCGGCGGCCACCGCGGCGTAGTCGCCGGTCAGACGCAGGAGCAGGGCTGCTGCGTTGGACGCCGACAGCACGAACTTCGAGTCCGCCCTGTACCGCAGGGCCCGCTCGAAGACGAGCTCTGGCGGCGCTGTCGGGAAACAGGTCGCCAACCGCTGCCACTCGCCGTTTGTCGGCGATGCTGACTCGTGCATGAAGCTCGAAGTAAGGGTCGCGCCGCGTCGTGGGTGTCCGTGGAGCACATGACACAGTCGGTTGTGACAAGCGACGGCGACGCACCTTCGCGCCGCCGCCGCTTTCGGTGCCACCTCACTCCTCGGTATCGTCGCTCCCGTCGTCGTCACGCAGGATCCTCTCGAGGCGTTCCGCGCCGCGCATCACGGCGGAAAAATCCCCCTGCTCGCCCGCGGTCCGCACCGTGTCGATTTCCCGGCGGAGCCGAGTGACGTTGACCGATGTTCCCGTCAACCGATCGAGGATCAACCCGAAGATGGCGACATCGCTGGCGATCCCGCCCCCGTCTTCGGCCTCGACGTCAATCACCAGTTGTTTCACCACGAGCTTCAGTCGCGACCGGTCCACCTCGACCCGGGAGCGGAATCGAAGCGCGATATCCAGCCCGGTCTTCGCCACATCGATCGACGCCTGACGACTACGCGCGGCGTCCCGACTCGCCACCGCGTCCGACAGTGCGGCAAGCGCGTCGGTCATGATCGGCTTGAGCAGCCGTGGCGCCTGTGGCCGATAGCGACGCCACGCGCGATGCATCTCGGCGGCGGCCGTCTCCGCTCCGGCCCACGTGCCTGATCCAGCCGCGCGGAACACCGTGCTCGTGCCGGCCAGGATGGTTCGCAGTTGGGCCGGCGTGAGTCCAGGCGCCGCATTGATCGGCAGTGCCAGAGCGAGCGACTCGATGTCGCCACCCGAGCCCGTGGAGAACTCGCCATAGCCGGGCGCGAACGTTTTCGGCGCATAGGTGCCGTCGAGATGCAGCTGGCTCACGGTGAATGCGCCGGGTACGGGGCCGAGCGGGCCCGGCACCGTCTGATTCACCGCAATCACCTCGATCTCTTCGAAAACGTTGGGGAAGATGTTTTCCACCCGGAAGACGTCGCCCACCCGCGGGTTCCGCGGCATGATCATCGCCGCCGGGCCGTCCGTGCAGGCGATCCAGGTGCCGTCCCGATTAGCGACCGTGCCCTCTTCGTAGTTGAACACGTCCTCGCCGAAGTACCACACCGAGCCGTCATCGGCCTGGGCATACCAATCCAGTGCCGCCTCATGGATCCGCCCGTCCAGATAGGCCACGTACTGCGAAATCAGCGTTTCGACGGCGCCGCCGTCGATATGAATCGACTTAGTCGTCGGCAGCAGTGTGGTTTCGGCCCGGAACGGAAGTCCGTCCACCTCGCCGACCAGGATGGCGTGCTTGAGATTCTTGATTGGGAAGAGCGGGTTCGTCACGTTGGTCGGATTGGAGAACCGCGGGGTCGCGAGGTCCACCCGCTTGCTTCGGGGCGCGATGGGAAGCGGTATGCTCGCATCCGGTGGTGCCGGCTTGCAGGCAACTCTGTTCGACGAGGCGAGGCTGGCGACGGCGTAAGGCTGCACAGGACTCGCGGAGTCGGTGCAGGCGACAATCGCCGCCATTCCGGCCGCGGTTAGCGCGTGGAGGAAAGTCTTCGAATGCATTGGGTCTCCCCTGCGGAAAACGGTGGATAGCATGCTACTACCGCGTGGAGCGACCCCGTCCCGGTGCGCACTCGATCGAGGATCGGTCCACTCAGGGGAACACGCGAGCGCGCGGCCCATGACAGCGACGGGTATGCCGAAGTGGCGAGGATCCGCGCACGTCAGCGATTCCTGGCCGGCACCTCGCCTGACGCACGGGGTCAGCAGCACGCCGGCGATTCTTGCCGGCGCCTCGCGCGCGCTGCATCTTCGCCGCGAGCGTACACCGCGCATCCCCGGGGAGACCGCATGGGCGCTGTCGGACAGAACGTGGCGCGCAAGGACGGTGGGGAGAAGATCGCCGGAACCGCGATCTACGTTGACGACCTCAGCTTCCCCGGCATGCTGCACGGTCGCACGATTCGATCGACGATCCCGCGCGGCCGTATTCGCGACGTGCGCCTCGGCTTCGACACGGCCGGCTTCACCATCGTGGATCATCGCGACATTCAGGAGCCCGGACGCAACGTCGTCGCCCTTATCGAGGACGACCAGCCGGCGCTCGCGGCGGGCGAGATCCGCCATGTCGCCGAGCCGATTCTCCTCCTCGCGCACGAGGACCGGGACGCGCTGCGAGCCGCAAAGATTGACGTGGACTACGAACCCGACACGCCGCTGTTCGATCCGCTGGCATCGCACGTCAGCTTCAAGTCGTTATGCATCACGAAGGGAGATGTCGCCCGCGGCTTCGCGGAGGCCGACGAGATCGTCGAGGGAGAGTACCGCACCGGCCACCAGGAGCAGCTGTACATCGAGACCAACGGGGTGATCGCCGTGCCGGAAGATGGCGGCATGACCGTGTACGGCTCGTTGCAATGTCCGTTCTACATGCGGAAGGCGCTCTGCGTCGTCCTCGGTCTTCCCACCGAGCGCGTGCGCGTCGTACAACTCGAAACAGGCGGCGGCTTCGGCGGCAAAGAGGAATACCCCAGCATGATCGCCGCACACGCTGCGCTGCTCGCCCGCAAGGCGGGGCGTCCGGTGAAAATTGTCTACGATCGCGTCGAGGACATGCTCGCCACCACCAAGCGGCATCCGTCCATCGTGCGGCACCGGACGGGCGTCATGCGCGACGGCCGGCTGGCCGCGATGGACATCGACGTGCTCATGGACGGTGGCGCGTACTGCACGCTCAGCCCGGTGGTGCTGTCGCGCGGCGGCATTCACGCCGCCGGCCCGTATCGCTGCGATCACACGCGCGTTCAGGGACGCGTGGTGATGACGAATACGCCGCCGAACGGCGCCTTCCGCGGCTTCGGCGCGCCGCAGACGCAGTTCGCCATGGAAGTGCACATGGAGCGAATCGCCGAACGTCTGGGAATGGATCCCGTGCGCATCCGCGAGATCAACGCGATGCGGCCCGGTGACACCACGTCCACCGGCCAGCGCCTCGGTGACGACTGCAGCGCGCTGCAGGTACTGCGGCAGGCCGTCGAGCGTTCGGATTTTCACGCCAAACGCGCGCGGTATGCCGGCGGACGCCGAGGCATCGGACTCGCGCTCTTCTATCACGGCGCGGGCTTTACGGGAGGCGGCGAAGTGCGGCTCGCCTCACGCGCCTCGCTCGAGTTGACGGCGCGCGGTGTGCGCATTCTCGTCGGGAGCGCGGAAATCGGCCAGGGGACGCGGACGATGCACGCGCAGATCGTGGCGGACGCGCTCGGCATTCCGTACGACGTCGTCGAGACGGCGCTCCCCGACACCGCGCTGGTGCCGGACAGTGGACCGACCGTGGCGTCGCGCACCTGCATGGTCGTCGGCAAGATTCTTCAACGCTGCGCCGCGGAGATGCAATCGCGACTCGCCGGCCAGACGCCGGCGGACTATCACCGCGACCACGGCGCCTTCGTGGTAACGAAGGAATACGAAGGACCCAGTGGCATCGTCTGGGACGACGAGACGTATCGCGGCGACGCATACGCGACCTACGCGTGGGGGTGCGACGTGGCGGAGGTGGAGATGGACCCCGACAGCTACGAGATCCGGCCCGTTGCGATCACAGCCGTACAGGACATCGGCAAGGCCATTCATCCCATACTCGCGGCCGGCCAGATCGAGGGCGGCACCGCGCAGGGCGTGGGATACGCGCTCATCGAGACCGTAGTGATGCGTGACGGCGCCATGGCCAACGCGTCGCTCACCAACTACACCATTCCCACGACGCTCGACACCCCCACGATGGATGTGGTGATCGTCGAGACGCCGTCGGAGCACGGGCCCTTCGGCGCGAAGGGTGTGGGCGAGATGCCGATCGACGGCCCCGCACCCGCGATCGTCAACGCGATCCGAAGCCTCGGGCTGGACGTGCGCGCCATCCCCGCGACACCGGAACTCGTCATGGAGATCGCGTGCGCTTCACGCTGAACGGCGCCGAGCAGAATGTGGATGCGCATCCGATGAAGCGGCTGCTCGACGTCCTGCGCGAGGAGTGCGGTCTCACCGGGACCAAGGAGGGCTGCGGCGAGGGGGAGTGCGGTGCGTGCACCGTACTGGTGAACGGCGATCCCGTGTGCGCCTGTCTGGTTCCCTTCGCGCAGTCGCAAGACTGCGATGTCATTACTATCGAAGGGCTCGGTGGATCGCATCCGCTGCAGCTGGCGTTCGCGGAGGAGGGAGCGGCGCAGTGCGGCATGTGTACGCCTGGGATGATCATGGCCGCGGTCGTCCTCGGACCACGTCCCTCACTGGAACACATGCGACTGGGCCTCGCCGGCAACCTGTGCCGCTGCACGGGCTACGAGGCCATCTACCGCGCGGTGGGGAAGGTATGAGGAGCGCGACCACATCGCTCGCGCTGTTGCGTCCACGCTCGATGGACGAAGCGTTGCGCTTGCTGCGCGACGATCCTCCGTTGGTGCCCATCGCGGGATGCACCGACATCTATGTCGGCCTGAACTTCGGCACCGTGCGCGACATGCGCTTTCTGGATCTCTGGGGGCTGGAGCCGCTCCGGCAGATCGAGATGCGGGGCGACATGCTCTCCATCGGCGCGGTCGCCACGTATACACAGATTCTGAAGTCCACCCTCGTGAGGCAGCGACTCCCCATTCTCGCGAGCGCGGCGAGGGAGATCGGCGGGCCGCAGATTCAGAACCGCGGCACGCTGGGCGGGAACATCGCCAATGGCTCCCCGGCCGGCGATACGCTTCCCGTACTCGCCGTGGCTGACGCCGTCATCGTGTTGCGCAGCGAGGGCGACGAGCGCCGCATTCCCATGGAGCGCTTCTACACCGGTTATCGCACGAGCGTCCGGCGCCCTGATGAGCTCATCGTTGCCGTGGAAATTCCGCCTATCGACGGAACGCAATGGTTCCGCAAGGTCGGCACGCGTGCGGCGCAGGCGATCTCGAAGATCGTAATGGCCGGCGTGCGAGCGTCGGCGCCGCGCATCGCGCTCGGGAGCGTCGCGGCGACCGTGATTCGCCTGCCGCGCACGGAAGCGTCGCTGGCGTCCGGTGCATCGCTCGATGAGGCCGCGCGCGTGATGGGCGAGGAAATCACGCCGATCGACGACGTGCGGTCGACGGCCGCCTACCGGCGCCAGGTCGCGACCAACTTGCTGCGCCGCTTCTGGGGCGACACGGCAGCGCTGGCATGAGCGTGTATTCGCCGTCTCCGAACTTTGTGTTGCGCAGCCAGCGCGTCGTGACTCCGCATTCCACAGGCAGCGCCGCCGTGCACGTGCGCGACGGCATCATCTCCGCGGTCACCGATTACGACAACATCGAGGACGAGCTGTTCGTGGTGGATGCCGGCGACTCGGTCGTGATGCCGGGGCTGGTGGATACGCATGTGCACCTGAACGATCCGGGCCGTTCGCTCTGGGAAGGGGTGGAGAGCGGAACGCGTGCGGCCGCGGCCGGCGGGGTTACCACCATCCTCGACATGCCGCTCAACAGCATTCCCGCCACCACGACGCTGCGCGCGCGGAACGCAAAGGCCAACGCGGCCTTCGGCAAGTGCCGCGTGGACGTCGGCCTGATCGGCGGTGTCGTTCCAGGCAATACCGGCGACCTCGAAGCGCTGTACGACGCCGGCGTCTTCGCGTTCAAGTGCTTCCTCGTGCCCTCCGGCGTGGACGAGTTTCCGTGTGTGTCGGAAGACGACCTGCGTGACGCGATGCCCGAGCTCGCGCGGCTGGGTGCGGTGCTCATGGTGCACGCCGAACTGCCGCAGCCCATCGAGGCCGCGACGGCCCGACTGGGGACGGACGCGAACCGTCGGCGCTATGACACCTATCTGGCGACTCGCCCGCCCGAAGCGGAAATCGAGGCGATCGCGATGCTGGTCTCACTCGCGCGCGAGTTCAACACCCACGTGCACATCGTGCATCTCAGCGCGGCCGACGCCGTCCCGCTGATCGAGCGGGCGCGGGAGGACGGCGTGCCAGTGTCCGCGGAGTGCTGCCCGCACTACCTGCGCTTCGGCGCCGAGGATGTTCCCGACGGCGCGACGGATTACAAGTGCGCCCCGCCCATTCGCTCGCACCGCAATCGCGACGCGTTGTGGAGTGCGCTGGAGCGCGGCGTTATCGAGATGATCGTTTCGGATCACTCCCCGTGCCCGCCCGAGATGAAGCTGCCGAACAGCGGCGACTTTCTCGGCGCGTGGGGTGGGATCGCGTCGCTGCAGCTCGGGCTCCCCGTTGTCTGGACGGAGGCCCGCCGCCGCGGCTACACGATTCGCGATGTCGCACGCTGGATGAGTCGGCGCCCCGCGCGACTGGCCGGACTCTCGCGCCGGAAGGGAGCCATCGCGGCGGGCCATGACGCGGATTTCGTTGTCTGGGATCCCGACAGTCAGTTCACCGTGCGCGCCGCGGAATTGCAGCATCGCCACAAGACGACCCCGTATGCCGGGGCGCGCCTGCACGGCATCGTCGAAGAGACCTGGTTGCGCGGCAAGAAGATCTACGAACACGGCGAGTTTGCGCGCGACCCGGCGGGCCGTCTTCTGCGGCGGGAGCAGTGATGGGCGACTGGAGCGACCTCGTCGATCTCGCATCGGAGCGCCTCGGCGGCGCCGTGCTTTTCGCGAACGATGAGTTCTTCGCGCCGAAGGAAAGTCTGCTCCGCCCTGGGGCGGCGGAATGGAAGGAGGGCGTGTACACCGATCGCGGCAAATGGATGGACGGATGGGAGACCCGCCGCCGACGGTCACCCGGATACGACTGGTGCATCGTACGACTGGGACTGCCGGGCGACATTCGCGGTGTGGTCGTCGACACCAGCCTTTTCCGCGGCAATTACCCGGAGTCGTTTTCACTCGAGGGCTGCGCGGTCGAGGGACAGCCGGATCCGGTGACGCTCGCGACGAGCGCTCCGTGGCGGGAGTTGCTGCGTCGCACCCCGCTCACGGGCGACTCGCGAAACACCTTCGCCGTGCCGCAGACCGAGCGTGTGACGCACGTGCGCCTCAACATCTTTCCCGACGGCGGTGTGGCTCGCCTGCGCCTGCATGGCATCGTGGTGCCGGACTGGACGCGACTGACGAGTGCGGGTGGTGAGGTGGACCTCGCGGCGATGGAGAACGGCGGCTTTGTGGAGTTGTGCAGCGACATGTTCTTCGGCCATCGGCAGAACCTGATTCTGCCCGGGCGCTCGACGCACATGGGCGATGGCTGGGAAACGCGCCGTCGGCGCGGGGCGGGCAACGATTGGACGATCGTACGCCTGGGCGCTCCCGGTACGATCCGACGTGTAGAGGTCGACACGGATCACTTCAAGGGCAACGCTCCCGGCCACTGCTCGCTGGAGTGGTGCGACGCGGGGTCGCTGCGCGGCGACGCGCTGGCCGATGAGGCGCTGCGCTGGCACGAGCTGATGCCCTATCTCCCGGTGCAGCCCCACGCGCGCCATCTCTTCGCGCGGGAGGTCAAACCCAGCGGCCGGGCCACGCACGTGCGCCTGAACATTTTTCCGGACGGCGGCGTCGCGCGGCTGCGACTGTTCGCCGGCGTCGCGACGGGCGCCCGGTGAACGTCGCGGCAGTGAACGATCTCCCTGCTGCCGACGCGACGGCCGCGCTGCTCGAGTGCTGCGGCTCCTCACGCTGGGCGCGGGAGATGTGCGCGAACCGTCCCTTTGCGAGCGCGGAGGCGCTCCTGAACGCTGCCGACCGAACCTGGTGGGCGCTGCACCGCGATGACTGGCTCGCGGCCTTTCGCGCGCATCCACGAATCGGCGAGACGCGCGCGGCAGCGACGGTCGGCGCACGCGCCGCTGGCTGGTCGGGCGAGGAACAGGCGGGCGTCTCGGGAGCGGAGGACACTGCGAACGCGTTGCGCGAGCTCAACGCGGAATACGAGCGCCGCTTCGGCCACATCTTTATCATCTGCGCGGCGGGCCGCAGCGCGTCCGACATTCTCGCGAACCTGCGCCACCGCATGTCCAACGATCCCGATAGCGAGCTGCGCGTCGCTGCCGAAGAGCAGCGGCGCATCACCCACCTTCGCCTCCACAAGCTGCTGCGCCCATGAGTACAATCACGACGCACATCCTGGACACGGCGCGCGGCGCGCCTGCTGCTGGCGTGTCCGTAGTCCTGCACTTCCTCGACGAGCGCGGATCGCCGCGCGAGATCGGCGCCGGTCGCACCGACCAGGACGGGCGGCTCCACTCCCTTGTCGCCGCGCCGCAGGCGCTCCAGCGCGGGACCTATCGACTGACCTTCGATGTCGGCGAGTACTTTCGGCAGCTGGGACTCGCGTCCTTCTATCCCGAGGTCGTCGTGAGCTTCGTCGTCGGCGACCCCGCCGCGCACTATCACGTGCCGTTGCTGCTCAGCCCGTTCGGTTACTCCACCTACCGGGGAAGCTGAGACGTCGTGGATCTCGCCCTCTCGGAATGGCTCGCGCTCCTCGTTCGATGGGCACACGTCGTCGTCGGCGCGGCCTGGATCGGCACGTCGTTCTACTTCAACTGGCTGAACGACACCATTCGCAAGCCCGACACGCCGGAAGCCGGAGTGGCGGGCGACCTCTGGGCCATTCATGGCGGCGGTTTCTATCGCATCGCGAAATACGACGTGGATGCGGAACCGATTCCGGAGTCGCTGCACTGGTTCAAATGGGAAGCCTATTCAACGTGGCTCACCGGGATGGGGTTGCTCGTCCTCGTGTACTACGTCGGTGCGTCGGTGTACATGGTGGATCGCGATGTGGCCGATATCTCGGCGTCACAGGCGATCGGAATCGGCGTGGGCACGCTGGTGGGTGGCTGGCTCGTGTACGATCTACTCTGTCGCACGGCGCTCGTCACGCGCGAGCGCGCGTTCGCGCTCGTCGGCGTGCTGCTCGTGGCCGCAGCCTCGTTCGCGCTCTCGCGCGTGCTGAGTGGACGCGCGGCGTTCATGCACATCGGCGCGATGCTCGGAACGATCATGGCGGGCAATGTCTTCCGCGTCATCATCCCCGCCCAGCACGCGCTCGTGCGCGCGCGGAAGGAAGCGCGAGCGCCGGACGTCGCGGTCGCGACGCATGCGGGGCTCCGCTCGCGGCACAATAACTACCTGGCGTTGCCGGTGCTGTTCGTCATGGTCAGCAATCACTATCCGCTGACATTCGGATCGCGGTGGAGCTGGCTCGTGCTGACCGGCATCACGGTCGCCGGGATGGCGGTCCGGCATTGGTTCAATGTCAGAGGCCGGCGTACCAACGGCGCCTGGCTGTTGGGTGGGGCGACGGTGGTGCTCGCTCTCACGATGCTCGTGACCGCCGCGGGCCGGGCGCCTCGTCAGGCAGCACTGGTGACGGGCACGATGCGCGAGGGTACGCCGTCCGTTCCGTTCAGCACCGCACGCGCGGTAATGGACCAGCGCTGCCGCACGTGCCACTCCGCCGCACCCACCAACACGACATTCACGGCGGCTCCGCTGGGCGTCATGTTCGATACCCCCGAGCAGATCGTGTCCATGGCCCAGCGCATCCATGTGCGCGCGGTCGAACAGCGCACGATGCCGATGGGCAACGTCACCGGCATGACGGACGCGGAGCGCGCGCTGCTCGGGGCGTGGATCCGTGACGGCGCGCGGCTACGCTGAGGCCGACGGGACGTTCGTTCCCCCCGCGGGCGGACTGCCGCTCCGCTGCAGACGTCCCTCCAGCACGCTCACGAAGGAGCGGCCCTGCAGCTCAGGCAGCGTGAGCCCCGTCATCGCGACTGCGTCCTCCTCGTCCACCGCGCCGCAGTGAACGGCGCGCAGCACGAAGTTGAGCAGCGCCTGGCCGGTTGCGGCGTCATCCGCGATCGCCCGGTTGCCCTCGGCGCCTGTGACCGTGCCGAGAAAGGTCCGCAGTCGTTCGGTCGCCCGTTCGACCCCCGAAAGAAAGAACGCATAGAGTGCCGCGTACCGGGTGGGCAGCTGCGCGCCATGCAGATCCCATCCCTGATAGAAGCCGTTCACGAGCGAGTGCATCACGTCCTCGTAATGCTGCCGCCATGCCGCATGCACGGCCGCGGTGTTCTCCCGCTGCTGCGCCGACGAGAGCACCGCCTCACGATGCGGCGGCACCGGCAGAACCGCCGTCGAGCCGTCGACGATCCAGACTCCAGTTCCCGCATAGGCCACCTGCAGCATGGTGCGCGCGAAATCGCAGGCAGTGTGACGCATGTGCTGGTGCATGGCCGTGATTCCGCATCCAGCCGTATAGTCATACGTGCCGATGTGCGCCGCGACTAGCCGCCCGCGCGCCATCTCCCGGAACCGCGGCAGCGGGGAGCGCCCGTCGTCGCCGAGGATGGCCTGCGGCACCTCGATCATGACCTCGAAGCGCAGCGACTCGTCAGGCAGGCCCAGGTCGCGTTCCAGCACGGTCAACGCGTCCGCGAAGTACGCGACCTGCTCCGCCACGGTGACTTTCGCCAGCGTCACGACATACCCGGCGGGCAGCGTGCCGCCGCACTCACGCACGAGCTCCTCCGTGAAGAGCCGCAGGGTGCGCACGGAGCGCTCGCGCAACTCCTCCGTGAGCGGCCGCACGCGGATGCCAAAGCGCCGACACATTCGGCCGGCGGCCAGCAGCTCCCCCACGACCGACGCGGTGCGTCGCGCCTGTGCATCTTCCTCTCCGTCCGAGCGGATGCCGAACCCGTCCTCGAAGTCGATGCGATAGTCCTCGACGGCCTCCGTGCGCAGCCGGGCGAGCATCCGGGCGTACACCGCCTGCGCGAGCCAGCCGCCGCGATCGGCCGTCGCAGCCACTTCCGCCCCCGCGATGCCAACCGCGCGGCCGAACGTCACCGGGTCCGCGCCGAAGCGCTCCAGCGCGCGCAAGGCGTCGCCCTGGAGCTGCGGCAAGGTCTCCGCTGTGAAGAGATGCGCGCCGCCGATCACCGTATGCGCTGGCTGCGCAACACTGGACTCGCCCGGATGCGCGGAGACGAAGCGTGCGTTTGCGGCACGTAGCGCCTCCAGCGTCGTTGCACCACCGCGCCCGCTCACTCGAGGCTTGGCTCGTAGTCTTCGGCGACGGACGGTTTGAGGTGCGCGTGCCGCTCGAGCAGCCGGGCGCATGGCGGTCTCGTGAGGCTAGGCATGCCTGCGACGGCTGAAGATCTTCACCAATTTGCCGATCGGATCGTAGAACTCGTCCACCACCCGCTCCTTCATCGGAATGATGGCGTTGTCCGTGATCGTGATGTGCTCCGGACAGGCCGCCGTGCAGCACTTCGTGATGTTGCAATAGCCGATGCCATTGGCCTGCTTGAGTTCCGGCACGCGGTCTTCGGTGTCCAGCGGGTGCATCTCCAGCGCCGCCACGTACACGAAGTACCGCGGCCCGATGAACTCGTTATGCAGGTGATGGTCGCGCAGGACGTGGCAGACATCCTGGCACAGAAAGCACTCGATGCATTTGCGGAACTCCTGGACGCGATCGATGTCCGATTGCGCCATGCGCCAGGAGCCGTCCGGCGCGTCGGGCGGGCGGGGCGAGAACTTCCGAATACTCTTCTTGACGCGGAAATTCCAGGAGACGTCCGCGACCAGATCGCGCACGAGCGGGAAGGCTCGCATGGGCTCCACCGTGACCGGGTCGTCGCCGGGAAGCTCACTCATCCGCGTCATGCACATTAGCCGCGGCTTTCCATTGATCTCCGCGGAGCAGGAACCACACTTCCCCGCTTTACAGTTCCAGCGCACGGCCAGGTCGTTGGCCTGCTCGGCCTGGATCTGATGCACCGCGTCGAGCACCACCATCCCCTCAATCAGCGACGCCGTGTAGTCGCGAAATTGGCCGGACGTGCCCTCACCCCGCCACAGCCGGAAGACACGCTGTGTCGCGGTCCCCGTGTCGGTGCCTGTCGCTGTCGTCATTTCTGTTCCTCGATCACCCGGGCAAGCTCCGGTGCCATTGGCGTGATGGCGACGCGTTCGAGCCGCATGCTGCCGTCGCTCGCGCGTGTCACGACGACATTGAACTTCCCCTGCGCCGCATCCTTCTCGGGAAAATCGTCTCGAAAGTGCCCACCGCGGCTCTCCGTGCGATTGAGAGCCGAGCGCGTGATCGCTTCGGACACGGTGAGCAGCGGCCCCAGATCCAGCGCCGTGTGCCATCCGGGATTGTACTCGCGATTGCCCCGCACGACCACACGCACGGCGCGCTCCCGCAGTCGCGTCAGGCCTTCGAGCGCGCGCGTCATCTCGTCTTCGCGGCGCACGATGCCGACCAGCTCCTGCATCATCTCCTGCAGATCGTGCTGCACCTGATACGGTCCCTCGGCATCCGAACGCGCCTCGCGCGCGAACGGCTCGAGCGCCTGACGCGTCGCGTCGTCCGCCTGCGCGCGATCGACACGGCCGGCGCCACGATCCTTCGCGAACGTCGCCGCGTGCTCGCCGGCTCGCTTCCCGAATACCAGCAAATCCGACAGGGAGTTGCCACCCAGTCGGTTGGCGCCATGCAAGCCCGCCGCGCACTCACCCGCGGCGAACAGACCCGGCACCGTGGACATCTGGCTATCCCCGTCCACCCGGATGCCCCCCATGATGTAGTGCGTGGTGGGTCCCACCTCCATCGGCGTCGTCGTGATGTCGATGTCCGCGAGCTGCTTGAATTGATGGTACATGCTCGGAAGCTTCTTGCGGATGTGCTCCGCGGCACCGGGAAGGCGCTCCTTGATCCAGGAGATGTCCAGGAACACGCCGCCGTGCGGACTCCCGCGTCCATCGCGGACTTCGCGCATGATGCAGCGCGCGACGTGATCGCGCGTCAGCAGCTCGGGCGGTCGTCGCGCATTCTTGTCCCCCTGGGTGTAGCGCCACCCTTCGTCCTCCGAGTCCGCGGTCTGAGCGCGGTAGTTCTCGGGGATGCCGTCGAACATGAAGCGCCGTCCGTCCTTGTTGCGCAGCACACCCCCCTCACCGCGCACGCCTTCCGTCACGAGAATTCCCTGCACACTGGGCGGCCACACCATGCCCGTCGGGTGAAACTGCACGAACTCCATGTCCTGCAGCGCCGCGCCCGCCTCATATGCGAGGGCGTGCCCGTCGCCGGTGTACTCCCAGCTGTTGCTCGTGATCCGGTAGGCCCGGCCGATTCCACCGGTGGCGAGCACGACGGCCCCGCAGCGAAACAGCCGGAACCGGCCGCGCTCGCGGTCGTACGCCACGGCGCCACACACGCGGTCGCCGTCCTTCAGCAACGTGACCACCGTGACTTCCATGTGGACGTCGATGCCCTGGTGCACACCGTGATCCTGCAGCGTGCGAATCATCTCGAGGCCGGTGCGATCACCGACGTGCGCCAGCCGCGGGTATTTGTGTCCCCCAAAGTTGCGCTGCAGGATGCGGCCGTCGGGGGTGCGATCGAAGAGGGCGCCCCACGCTTCCAGCTCGCGCACACGATCCGGCGCTTCCTTTGCGTGCAGCTCCGCCATGCGCCAGTTGTTGACGTACTGCCCGCCACGCATGGTATCGGCGAAATGGACCTTCCAGCTGTCGCGATCGTCCACGTTCCCCATGGCCGCCGCGGCGCCGCCTTCCGCCATGACCG
>JANNOC010000066.1:0-4238 GCA_031398865.1 Gemmatimonadota bacterium
GGTGCGCATGTCGTCAACACCGACGTCTGGGCCTCCATGGGACAGGAAGAAGAGCAGAAGATTCGCGAGAAGGCGTTCGCGGGCTACACGGTCACGCCGAGGATGATGGCCGCCGCGCACAAGCAGGCGATCTTCCTGCACTGTCTTCCGGCGCACCGCGGCGAAGAAGTCGCGGCCGATGTCATTGACGGGCCGCAGAGCCGGGTGTGGGACGAGGCGGAGAACCGCTTGCACATTCAGAAAGCGATCATGGCCGTGCTCATGGGAGGGGAGCGTGTCTGACATGCTCAGCGCCGGAACCCCCGCGCCCGAATTCACGCTACAGACCGACGAAGGGAAAGAGCTCAGCCTGCGCGACCTGCGCGGACGGAATGTCGTGCTCTTCTTCTATCCGAAGGACGACACGTCCGGCTGTACGAAAGAGGCGTGCGAGTTTCGCGACGCCATGCCACGCTTCGAAGGACTGAACGCCGTCATCCTCGGGATCAGTCCGGATGACGTGAAGTCGCATCAGAAGTTCCGCACGAAGTACGCGCTCAACTATCCGCTCCTCGCCGACACGGGCCAGGCGGTCGCCGAGGCGTACGGCGTGTGGCAGCAGAAACAGTTCATGGGGCGCAAGTACTTCGGTAATGCCCGCACGACCTTTCTCATCGGCCCCGACGGCGTGATCCGACGCGTCTTCGAGGGTGTACGCCCCGCGGGCCATGCCGCGGAGGTCGCGGCGGCGCTCGCCTAACGAGCGGACGCGGCGTCGTCCCTCGCTCCCGCGGGGATAACGACCGAGCGCAGCCAGTTCCGCCACCGCGTGACCCACCGCGGCCTGCTCGCGCTGTCGAATCGCGTGGCATCCCCGTCGGCGTCCAGCGCGTCGCGAAACGCCTGGACGGACGGAAAGCGGTCGCGCGGCAGCTTGGACAGCGCGCGGTCAATCGCGCGCGCGACCGCGCGGGGGGCGTCGGGACGCAGCGACCGAAGCGCGGGCGCCTGTTGGGTGCTCTGCGCCCGGCGCATCCCCGGCAGCGACATGGCGGTGAACGGAGGACGGCCGGTCAACATCTCGAACCCCACGACCGCCAGTGAATACTGGTCAGTGCGCGCGTCCAGCTCCGCGCTGCCGGCGAGGTGTTCGGGCGCCATGTAACCGGGCGTGCCCGGCGCCAGACCGGGAGCGGTCACCAGATCCTCGGTGGGTCGCGCCGCGGGAGCCGTGAGCGCCCGCGCGATGCCGAAGTCAGTGAGAAAGACGCGCTCTCCGTCGAGCAGGACATTGGCCGGCTTGATGTCGCGATGCAGCACGCCCTGCTCGTGCGCATAAACGAGCGCTCCGGCTACGGCGTGCAGAATCGCGAGCGCATGCGGAACCCCAAGCACGCGATCGCGCTTGATCCTCGCTTCGAGCGACTCTCCGGCGACAAAGGGCATCACGTAAAACAGCACGCCATTGCCACCGCCCGCAAAGAGCACTGGGAGGATGTTGGGATGGCGCAGCTGCGCCGCGAAATCCATCTCGCGGCGGAAGCGCGCTTCATTGACCGCGCTCGCGAGCTCCGGCGGGAGTACCTTGGCGACCGCGGGCGCTCCACGCACCAGATCCGCGATGTAGAACAGGCGGCTCATCCCCCCACCGGGAAGCTCGCGCTCCACGCGATAGGCCGGGCCAAGCAGTGCGGCGAGACGCTCAACGAGGGCTTTTCGGGCGGTCATGCGAGGGCGGGCGCGAACATGGCCGAACATACATGCCCCGCGAGCGCCCTGCTATGAAATGCGAACAGAACGCTCTAGCCTCGCTCCTGCCAGATCGGCATATTCCGAGACTCTGACACCCGATCTTTCATTTCCGAGGTTGGGCCACCACCCACCGGACGCACACGATGGCGCAGGCCGAAGCGACGCGCACACTCAAGCGTACCCCATTTCACGACGTTCATGCGGAACTTGGGGCGAAGCTGGTGCCCTTTGCGGGCTACGAAATGCCCGTCCAGTATCCGACGGGGATCACCGCGGAGCATAAGGCCGTGCGAGAACGGTGCGGCCTGTTCGACGTGAGCCACATGGGTGAGTTCATGGTTCGCGGGCCCGAGGCCGTCGCGTTCGTCAATCACGTCACGTCGAATGACGTCGCCGCGCTCGCGATCGGGCAGGTGCAGTACTCCACCATTCTGAACGACAGGGGGACCATCGAAGACGATTGTCTTGTCTACCGCTTTGCTGACCGGGTCATGATGGTGGTCAACGCGTCCAACCGGGACAAGGATCTGGCGCATATCGAGCGCGTCCGTCCGCGCTTCGACTGCACCATCGAAGACATCAGCGACGTGATCGCGCTGCTCGCATTGCAGGGCCCCAAGGCGCAGGAGATCCTGTCGCGCCACACCTCCGCGGACCTGGCAGCCATCAAGTACTACCACTTCACTGAGGCGAGCGTGGCAGGCGTCCGCGACATCGTGGTTTCGCGCACTGGCTACACGGGAGAGGACGGCTTCGAGCTGTATTTCGACGCCGCGCACGCGGAGAAAGTCTGGCACGCGCTGGTTCGCGATGGCGACGTTACTCCGACTGGACTCGGTTGCCGCGATTCGCTGCGTCTGGAAATGGGAATGGCGCTGTACGGCAATGACATTGACGACACCGTGACGCCGCTGGAGGCGCAGCTCGGCTGGCTTGTGAAACTGAAGAAAGGGGAGTTCATCGGACGCGAGGCGCTGCAGCGGCAGAAAGAGACCGGGATACCACGCAAACTGGTCGGCTTCACGACCTCCGAACGCTCGTTTCCACGGCACGGCTATCCGGTCTTCAGTGACGGGGCGCCCAGCGGGATCGTGTGCAGCGGTACGCTGAGTCCGTCGTTAGGCACGGCGATTGGGACGTGCTACCTCCCCACGCCGGCGGCGGTGGAGGGAAGGGAATTCGAGATCGAGATCCGCGGGAAGCGGGTCCCCGCCCGGGTGGTGAAGCCCCCCTTCTACAAGTACGGGACGCATCTGTAACGCACCCGCGCGGCACGCCGTTCGGTCGGCTCGCTTCCGGAGGATCGGATGCGCATCGCCATTCTGACCATCTCCGACGCCGGCGCTCGAGGCGAGCGCGCTGACGGCTCTGGCGATGCCATCGCGCAGTGGGCGGCCGCTCGGGGTGCGTCTGTGGTGGAGCGGGCCATCGTGCCTGACGAGTCGGCCGCGATCGTTCCCGTTTTGCTCGCCTGGTGCGACGGCGAGGGGATAGACCTCGTGCTGACCACTGGCGGTACTGGATTGAGTCAGCGCGACATCACTCCGGAGGCGACGCGCGCCGTTCTCGATCGCGAGGCGCCCGGCATCGCGGAGCGATTGCGCGTCGCGTGCATGGAGACCTTCCCGCGTGCGGCGTTGTCGCGTGGACTGGCGGGCGTGCGGGGTCGAACGCTCGTCGTCAACCTGCCAGGCTCTCCCGGTGGCGTGCGGGATTCGCTCGCGGCGCTCGACCCGATCGTGGACCATGCCTGCGAGATCGCGGCAGGACGGGTGACGGAGCACGGGGCGCCGAGCTCGCAGGCGGGAGGCGGACGATGAAGGTTCTTCTCACACTGACCGATGTCGAGCCCGCGGTGCTGCTGAACGCGGCGCTCGAGCAGGGCGGCGCCGAAACGCGCCTGGTGTCGCCACTGGACGACGTCCGGGGCGAGATCGCGAAGTTCAAGCCCGATCTCATCGTCCTGACCGCTGCGCTGCTCGATGCCAGTAACGCGGCACTCGTCAGGCAGTTGCTGTGGAACGACGTGCCCGTCATGGGACTGTCCGACGTGGGCGATGCAGCCGCGCAGGAGCGGTTTCGCCAGATCGGCTTCGTGGAGACGCACGCCAAGCCGATTGTTGTCGTGGACGTCGTGGATCGCATTCGCCGCGTGCTGGAGCGCAAGCAGTTGCAGCGCGCGACGGGCCTGATGGGCGAGTCGGAGGCGATGCGTGAAGTGCTGGTGCGCGTGGAGCAGATGGCGCCCGTGTCCAGCACGGTGCTCATCGAAGGGGAAAGTGGAACGGGAAAGGAGCTTGTGGCGCGCGCGATCCATCGTCTCAGCCTGCGGCGGAACGGGCCGTTCATCGCGGTGAATGTCGGAGCGCTCGCTGAAACTCTGGTCGAGAGTGAGCTGTTCGGCCATGAGAAGGGGGCGTTTACCGGTGCGGCCGAGCGAAGGCTTGGCCGTTTTGAGCTCGCCAATGGCGGGACGCTTTTTCTCGATGAGATTGGCGAGGTGCCGC
>JANNOC010000069.1:0-2099 GCA_031398865.1 Gemmatimonadota bacterium
GAGCGGAGTCGCCGGAGCGCATCGCCACCTGGTGTCACTCGCAATCGCCTCGCCTCGCCTCTCCTCTCCCGCCTCACCTCGCTTTCCTCCGAGAATTTTTTTCTCGCCAACGAAAGAAAATCATTGCGCGAGAAATCCCGATCTTTTATTATGCGCGCGATTCGATGCGCGGCACTTCTCTTGCTTTCCAATTGCCGCGGACATTCGACGGGTCGACGTTGGCTCGAGACCAGAACTCCGCGCAGGGCGCGCGGTGAGTGAGAGGGCCGCTCGGACAGGCTCTCATGGTTCAAGGGACCGGATGACGCGCATCGGTTTCGCGTTCAACCAGAAACCAGACGACAACGCTCTTTCGACCGATGACGCGGCGGACACTCCGCGTCCCGACGAAGAGCCTCCCAGTAGGCACCGGGACTCCACGTCCCGGTCCACCCCGTCGGCGAGTACAGCCGGCGCCACTGCCGTCTCCACTTTCGTCGAACCATCGGCACCCTCCGCGACCAGCGCCGTCATCGCCGACGAGTTCGCGGAGTGGGACAGCCCCGAGACCATCGCCGCCGTCGAGCGCGCGCTCTCCGCGTTCGGCGAGGTCGTGCCGCTCGAAGCGACCCCCGATTTTCCGGACGCGCTCCGCCGCGCCCAGCCCGCCATCGTCTTCAACATCGCCGAAGGCCTCGTGGGCGTGAACCGCGAGGCACACGTCCCGGCCATCTGCGAGTTCTACGGCATTCCCTACTCGGGCAGCGATCCCTTCACACTCTCGCTCTGCCTCGACAAGGCGCGCGCGAAGGAGATTCTCGCCTACCACGGCGTGCCCACCGCCGCCTTCGCGCTCGTCCGCAACGCCGCGGACCTCGACGCGCTGCGCCCACGGCTCGCCGCCGGTGCGCGCTCGCGAGCCAACATGGCCCCCTCACGCCGGCCGCTGCGCTTCCCGCTGTTCGCGAAGCCGGTGCACGAGGGCTCGTCCAAGGGAATCACCGAGCAGAACTTCTGCGCCACGCTGGTTCAGCTGGAAGACCAGGTCGAGATGCTGCTCGAGACGTATCGCCAGCCGGTCATCGTCGAGGAGTTCCTCCCGGGCGCCGAGTTCACCTGCGCGGTCCTCGGCAATGACGAGGACGCTCGCGTCCTTCCGATTGTCGCCATGAATTTCAGCGCGCTCCCGGAGGGCGCGATCCCGATTTACGGCTTCGAGGCGAAGTGGATCTGGGACCGCCCGGAAAATCCGCTGGAGATCTTCGAGTGCCCGGCGCGCATCGACGCAAAGCTTCGCGCCGCGATCGAATCCGTGACGCTCGACGCGTATCGCGTGCTCGGCTGCCGCGACTGGTCGCGCATCGATGTCCGCCTCGACGCCGCCGGCGTGCCGAACGTGGTCGAGGTGAATCCTCTCCCGGGAATACTCCCGAATCCGGAAGACAACTCGTGCTTTCCCAAGGCCGCGCGAGCCGCGGGACTCAGTTACGATCGACTGATTCAGTCGTGCATGGTGGTAGCGGCTCAGCGGCAGAACGTGACGCTGCCGCTGGGAATCGTACGCGATGTGCGTCGCGCGATGCGCGGCCCAAACGTCATCCGATGATGCATCCTGCGACGGAAGGGAGGAGCTGCCGATGAAAATCGCAATGCTGTTCGACGGCGCCTCCGCGCTCGGCGTGATCCCCGACGTCTCCATCCTCGAAACCGTCGAGGCGGTGGAGAACGCACTCGCCGTGGACCACCACAACTGCGTGCGCGTCCCCGTGAACCCGGACGCGCGCTGGATCGAGCGCATGCGTCGCGGCAAGTTCGACCTCGCATTCAATCTCTGCGAAGGGATCGACGGCCTCGGAATCTTCGAGCCCGCTGTCATCTCGGTGCTCGACCTGCTCGGTATACCTTATACAGGCGCCTCGGCGTGGTCCACGGCCATCTGCCTGCGAAAGCATCAGGTCAACGCCGGACTCGCGCGACTCGGTCTGCCGGTGCCGCCCTTTGCGGTGGTCCGCCCCGGCGACACGATCCCGAGCGTCGGCTTCCCGGCCATCTGCAAGCCGGCGGAGGAAGACGCGTCGCTGGGTGTGGAGCAGCGCTCCGTTGTGCGCACCATGCGCACG
>JANNOC010000104.1:0-7365 GCA_031398865.1 Gemmatimonadota bacterium
GGTGTCAAGCCGGAAACCCGCTGAAGGCGACCGACGACTGAAAACTGATGACGGACGACGGACGACTTCAGTTGCCCTGATACCGCACAACTCTTCCCCAAGCTACCCCAAGTAGCTCTCCAACGCCCTCGCCCGGCTCACATGCCGCAGCCGGCTCAGCGCCTTCTCCTTGATTTGGCGCACGCGCTCGCGTGTGATACCCAGGAGGGAGCCGATCTGCACGAGCGTCATCGGCTCCTCTCCGTCGAGGCCGAAGTACAGCCGCAGGATCTTGGCCTCCCGCTCCTTCAGGCCGGACAGCGCTTCCTCGATGGACTCGGTCAGCGCCTTTTCGAATGTCAACTCGTCAGGCGTCGGATTGACGTTGTCGGCAAGGTAGTCGAGGAGCTTGTTGTCTTCGCCCGGGGTGAGCGGCGCGTCCAGCGAGAGGTGCGTCTGCGAGATGGACATCGTCTTCGCGACTTCCTCTTCCGTGATGTCCATGCCGTCGGCGATCTCGGCGTGGGTGGCCTCGCGGCCGAGTTCCTGGAGCAGGGCGTTGGCCCGTTTGCCGATGCGGTGCAACGTGCCCGCGCGATTGAGCGGAACGCGCACAATGCGCGATTGTTCGGCCAATGCCTGCAGGATCGCCTGCCGGATCCACCACACGGCGTAGGAGATGAACTTGATCCCTTTCGTCTCGTCGAACTTGTGGGCCGCGCGGATGAGCCCGAGGTTCCCCTCGTTGATCAGGTCGGACAGGGACACACCCTGGTTCTGATACTTCTTGGCGACGGAGACGACGAAGCGGAGGTTGGATCGGACCAGCTTGTCGAGGGCTTCCTGATCGTCCACGCGGATCAGCTGCGCGAGGCGGACCTCCTCCTCGCGGTTGATGAGCGGATACGCGCTGATGTCGCGGAGGTACTGGTCCAGCGACCCTTCTTCGAACGAAGACTTCTTGGAATTCGGGCCGGGCATTCGGGCAACGGCTCCTTGATACAGCGGAACGAGCGAAGGCGACAACAATGAGGACGCGCGGCCGGCGAGCGCGGATCGCTAGTGGATCCGCTCGCCCAGTCGCTGCCAGCGGATGCTCGTGAGCCAGGCGAGCGGCCGCGCGGTATCCGGCGTGAAGCTGTAATACACAAAGAGCGGCTGGCCGCGTACCAGTGAGTCGGGAACGAATCCCCAGTAGCGGCTGTCGCTCGAGTTGTCGCGGTTGTCACCGAGTACGAAGTAGCTCTTCTCAGGGACGACCAGGGGACCCCAGTTGTTTCGCGATGGATTCACGCCACTGGCCTCCGCGGTGCGCACCAGATAGTGGCGTTGCCAGCCGAAATCCTGCCCCGCGGAATCCTCGTCAGGTTGCGTGCGAGACACGTACCCTTCCCGCTGCGCGACGCCATTCAATACCAGGACGCCGCCCAGCATCGCGACCGTGTCACCGGACAATCCGACGAGGCGCTTGACGTATGTCTTGCTCTCGTCCTTGGGATACTGGAAGACGATGATATCCCCGCGGTGCGGCGCCCGGAGCGCCGGAAGCTGGTGCGAGGAGAACGGCAGCGCCGGACCGTACACCAGCTTGTTCACCAGCAGAAAATCGCCCACCAGCAACGTGCGCTCCATGCTGCCGCTCGGGATCTTGAACGCCTCGACGAAGAACGCACGCACGAACAGGAAGAGGGTGATCGCGATGACGAACGACTTTGACCATTCCCAGACGACAGCGAGCGGCGAATGGCGCCGGTTGATGCGGGCGAGCGCCCCTTTCTTCTGCGACGCCGTGATGGGCACACGACCGGGCGTGACGGCCGGCGCACGTTCACTCACAGCGCGGCTCCCGTCGGTGCATCCACGATGGTCAGGGAGAGCGACAAACGCTCCGCCACCCGCGTGGCAGCGTCCCGCGCCGCCCCGGGAATGCGCGTGGTGACGACGGTGTGCCGTCCCACGCTCGCGCCGCCGAGCTCCTGCACCACCACCCCGTCCTTCTCGAGCGCGGCGCGTACCCGCGAGGCGAGGTCGGGTGACGCCGGCGCGGTGAAGGCGACGACGATTCCGGGCGCGCCCGTCGGGATGGGGGGCGACGGCGCGTGCTCGATCGCGGTGAGCACGCGCGCCACCGCGGCGTCAATGGAGCGACGCGAAACGCCGCGTCCCGCCACCAGTCGCGCGACACGGTCGCTGAGGGACCGCCGAATATCTGTCCGTTGCATCATGATCTCAGTGTATTATGTCGGCCGTCGGCCGCCTGCAAGCGCCCGTCGCCATACCCTGCTCACCGCCGTCAGTCAGGCGTCCCAGTATAGTTGTCGATCTGCGCTCGCTGCAGCGTTCCCGAAAAATCAACGTAGCCGACCTTGGTCTCGGAGTAGAACTCGTACACTTCCCAGCCACCTTCGCGATGGCCGTTCCCCGTCTGCTTTACCCCGCCGAATGGGAGATGGGCCTCGGCGCCGATGGTCGGCGCGTTGACGTACGTGATCCCATTGTCCAACTCGCTCTGCGCGCGGAACGCGGTGTTGACATCCCGCGTGTAGACGGACGACGACAGCCCGTACCGCACGCCATTGTTCACCGCGAACGCCTCGTCCACCGTGTTGACGCGGACGACGGACAACACCGGACCGAAGATCTCCTCCTGCTCGATGCGCATCCCCGGTGTCACCCGAGCGAAGATCGTCGGCTCGAAGAAGTAGCCTTTCTTGAGTCCACGGCCTGTCGCGCGCCGGCCTCCGCACAGCAGGTCCGCTCCCTCCGCCTGCCCAATATCGACGTAGCGCTCCACCTTCTCGACGGACTGCTCGTTGATGAGCGGACCGACGTCCGTTCCCTTCTTGCGCCCGTCACCGAGCTTCATCGCCTTCGCCCGATCCACGAGCATTCCGAGAAACCGGTCGTGGATCTTCTTTTGTAGGACGAGGCGGCTCGTCGCGGTGCAACGTTGCCCCGTTGTCCCGAAGGCGCCCCAGAGCACCCCTTCGAGCGCCAACTCGAGGTTCGCGTCGTCCAGCACGAGCTGCGCGTTCTTCCCGCCCATCTCCAGCGACAACCGCTTGTGCATGCGTCCGCAGGTCTCGCCGACCAGCCGCCCGGTCTCCGTCGAGCCCGTGAACGAGACAACCGGCACGTCCGGATGCTCCACGATCGCTGCACCCACGGTGCCATCGCCGTGAACCAACTGGATGACTTCGGGCGGAAGCCCGGCCGCGAGCAGGATCTCCACGAGCACCGTGCCCGTATGCGGCACGTCCTCCGCGGGCTTGAAGACGCACGCGTTCCCGCAGACCAGCGCGGGGAACAACTTCCACGTGGGAATGGCGAGCGGGAAGTTGAATGGTGAAATGATCCCACACACGCCGATCGGCCGGCGGAAACTCATCGCCCACTTCTCGCGCAACTCGCTCGGCACCGTGTGGCCGAACAGCCGCCGCCCTTCCGTGGCCGCATAATACGCCGTGTCGATCCCCTCCTGCACGTCGCCGCGCGTCTCGGCGAGCGGCTTGCCCATCTCCCGCGTCATCAGGTCCGCGATCTCCTCCTTGCGCGCCACCAGCAAGTCGCCCACTCGGCGCAGCACGTCGCCGCGGGCGGGCGCGGGCGTTCGCCGCCAGAGCTGAAAGCCTCGCTTCGCCGATGTCACGGCGCGATCCACATCCTCGCGCGACGAGAGGGGAAAGCGCCCGATGATATCGTCCGTGTCAGCCGGATTGCGGTTGTGAAAATACTCGGCGTTGTCCGGCGCCACCCACTCGCCCGCAATGAAGTTCTTGAAGGTTTTCATGACTCTGTCGGGAAGGAATTCCGGCGTCCGATGCGGGTGTTCAGCCGCTCGATGAAGCATATCCCATCGGCGGGGGACATCCAAGCAGACGCGAGCGCGCACGCGATCACACGCGCGTCCGCCCCTATTCGCAGCTCCAGAGCGCCGGATGCTGCAGCGTCGGCACCGCGTATCCCGTGCGCGGCAGGATCTCGATCGCACCCAGCACGAGCCCCCACACGATCAGGAGCAACGACAGCACGTGGGCCCGAGCCGTTCGGTGACGCCAGGTCCACACGGCGCTCCACACGCCCCCGCCGACCACGGCGATGACCGCACCGAGATACCCCGCCAACCCCGCGCCACAGCGCGCCGCATACGGCCAGAATACCATGGCGACCGCCAGCAGCACGACGAGCGTGAGGCGCGCGACCGCGCCGAACGTGCTGGTGCGCGTCTGCACCCCGACGACCTCCGCGCGCGCCGCAGGGGTGGACGCCCCCTTTGTGGGGAACAGGGCTTCATCCGATGCGCTTTCCAGCGACCGATCGATCTTCGCCAGTTCCTTGTCCCAGTTCTTGTCGCTCATGCCCGGCTCCAGCCATCTGTGGGTTCGCTCACGCCGTTTCGCGCGTCAGCGTGTAGCGCTCGATCTTCTTGTACAGATTGGACCGCGGCATCTCGAGCGCGCGCGCTGTCTCGGACACATTCCAGTCGAATTCCCTGAGCTTCACCAGCAGAAACGCGCGCTCCGCGGCCTGCTTGAACTCATCGAACGTGCGACACTCCGACAATCGTCCGAGCCCGCCCTGCTCCGTCGCGCGGCGACCGACGAGTCGCGCGATGTCCTGCTCGGTGATGCGTGGCCCCGTCGCCAGGATGAGCAGCCGTTCGATGGTGTTGCGCAGCTCGCGCACATTGCCCGGCCAGTCGAGCTCCGCGAGCCGCTCCACGGCTTCGGGCGCGATCGCGCGCGGCGTCATCCCGTCGTGCTCGGACAGCGTCTGTACGAAATGCGCGACGAGACCCGCGATGTCCTCCCGGCGCTCGCGCAATGGCGGCACCGACATGGGAACGACGTTGAGCCGGTAAAAGAGATCTTCGCGGAACCGTCCGGCCGCAATCTCCTCCTCCAGCGTCTTGTTGGTGGCCGCCAGCACGCGCACATCGACGCTGACGGTTTTCGCGCCGCCAATTCGCGTCACCACGTTGTCCTGCAGCACGCGCAGCACCTTCGCCTGCGCGCTGAGGCTCATGTCGCCGACCTCGTCGAGAAAGAGTGTGCCACCATCCGCCTGTTCGAACTTGCCGGCGCGGTCAGCCACGGCCCCAGTGAACGATCCCTTCATGTGACCGAACAACTCGCTCTCGATCAATTCACTCGGGATCGCGGCACAGTTGACCTCCACGAACGGACTCTTCGCGCGCGGCGACTGCCGGTGAATGGCACGCGCGACGAGCTCCTTGCCGGTTCCGTTCTCCCCGGTGATGAGCACGCGCGCCGGCGTGCCCGCCACCTTGTCGATGCGTTCGATCAGCGACTTGATGACATAGGACGATCCGACAATCTCGTAGCGCGACTGAATCGTTTGCTTGAGCTCCGCGTTCTCCTGCACGAGATCCAGATGTTGCAGCGCGTTGCGCAGCATCACGAGAATCCGGTCGGTATCCAGCGGCTTCTCGAGAATGTCGTAGGCGCCGAGCTGCGTCGCTTCGACGGCGGTCTGAATGGTCGCGTGCCCGCTGATCATCACGACGATCGCCGCGTGATCCCGCTCCCGCAGTTGGCGCAGCGCCTCGAGGCCATCGATCCCGGCCATCTTGACGTCGAGAAAAACAAGATGCGGCTTGAAGCGCGCATACTCCGCGAGTCCGTCAACGGCGTTGGCCGCCGTGCGCACATCGTAGCCCTCGTACTCGAGCAGCTGGCCCAGTGCGCCGCGAATGCCCTGCTCGTCGTCCACCACCAGGACACGGCGGTTCATTGCACGGTCTTGTAGAGCGTGACACGGCCGCGGGCGATGCGCACGTCGCCGATGTAACCGGGCACCACCAGCGGCAGCGCATCACCGCTCACACCCTCGGGCAGCGAGCCGCGCCGCAACTGTCCAACGAGGCGCGGCAGGAGCTTGCGAGGCACCCCGAGCTCGCGGAGGCGAATCTCCTGTACGCGGTACTGCGCCAGTCCAGGCCGCACCATTTCGAATGACCCTCCGAGCGTCACCGTGTCGCGATCCGCGAGAAAGCTGGCGAGCGGGCCGAGCACCGCGGGGCCGCCCACGTCGCTCATCGCGATCAGCGCCTTCACGTACAAGCGCTCGCCGATCACGGCCGCGCGCACATCGCGCGCCGACGGCGGCAGCTGCTTCGCGATCCCCGTAAACACGTAGGACGCGAGGTCCCCCCCACTCAGATTCACGAACACCGGGCCGGCCGGCCCCTCGAGTGACGCCACCGCCCGACGTCCTCGCTCGGCGCCCTCCGGCGTCAGCAATTCCCAGATCGGCGTCTCCGCGGCCGCCTTCGACGCGGTCGTTGAGTCGCGCGACGGCCACCATCGGTCGCGCAAAAGAAAGGCCGCCACCGCGAGTGCTGCCAGGAGCAGCAGACATCCGAGCCTGCGGATACATCCAAACACCTAGGCGGCCCTCAACGGGACCGCGCCGAGCACTGTGTAGTGCGGACCGCTGGGACCGGGCGCGCTGCGCATGACGTCGACTGATGTCACTGCTATCGTCTCCTCGAAGCGCACCAATCTCGCCGCTGTCCGGAGCGCGCTGATTTCCGGGTCAGGCACGGCGTCCCGCACTCGTGCGAGCGTGAGATGCGGACGGAACGCACGTCCCTCCACCGGAAAACCTAACTGCCCGCACACCATTTCCACGTCGTGCTGCAGCAGCTCGAGACGATGCGGATCGCGCACGCCCATCCATACGACGCGCGGCCGGAGAAGGTTCGGGAAGGCGCCGAGCCCGCCGATGGCGACCGAAGTCTCCCGGTGGCGCCCCACGGGTTCGGTCAGCGCCTCGCGCAGCGCCTGCGCGACGTCCGTCGTCTGCTCACCCAGGAACTTGAGCGTGACGTGCAGCCGATCCTGAGGCGTCCAGCTCACCCGCGGAGCCGCTGCGCGCAGCGGCGCGGTCGCATCACGGATGCGCTCGCGCGCGGACACGGGAATGTTAAGCGCGAGAAACAGCCGCACCGGCGCCGCTCGCGTCACCGACCAGCTCGAGGGCGACATGGGTGAAGCCATGCTCCCGCGCGAGCTGCGGAGCGATCGCGCGCAACGACGATGCGTCGGTGGGGACACCAGTCCGCGGACGGAGAATGGCGAGCCCCTGCACGGCTTCGATCCCGTACTCCAGGCCAGCGGCCGACAGCGCGGCGGCCAACGTGACGACGCTCATGCGCCTCCCGCCGCGCCACGGCTCTCACGACGCGTGAGGCCGAGCACGTTGAGGGAGCCGGAACGAAAGCCGCAGAGATCGAGTGCCACGCGGCGGAATCCTGCCGACAGGACCGCGTGGCGCACCCGCGCCGCCTGGCGCGCGTCGATCCAGTGATCCAATTCGTCCGGCGCGAGTTCCACGGTCGCCAGCTCTCCGTGATGCCGCACG
>JANNOC010000558.1:0-2790 GCA_031398865.1 Gemmatimonadota bacterium
GCCGCCGGCGCGGTGGTGGTCGCCTGCGCGTCGCCAGGAGCCGGCCCGCCGGGCGGACCGCCGGATGCCAACGCGCCCGAGATCGTGCGCGTGCGTCCGGATAGCGCGGCGGTTGGGACGCGCCCGCCGCGCGTCGTCTTCGAGTTCAACGAGGTGGTCAGCGAGCGGCCATCAGGCGCCGTGTCGCTCAACAGCATTTTTCTCGTGTCCCCGCGCGACGGCGAGCCCGAGGTGCGCTGGCAGCGTGACGTCGTGACCATCCGCCCCCGGCGCGGCTGGCGAGCCAATACGGTGTACACGATCACAATGCTTCCCGGCATCCAGGACCTCCGCAATAACATCCGCAGAACCGGAGCGACGACCACGTTCTCTACCGGTGCGCGTATCCCCGACACGCGTCTCTCCGGCGTCGCCTTTGATTGGCTCACGGGACGGGGCGCGGCCAAAGCGTACATCGAGGCGACGCTGCGCCCGGACTCGATCGTGTATGTCACGCTCAGCGATTCCGCCGGACGCTTTGTCTTACCGCACCTCCCGCCAGGCGACTATTCGGTGCGGGCGCTGCTGGATGCGAACGCCAATCGCGGGCTGGATCCACGTGAGTTGTGGGATACGGTGCGCGTGACATTGATGGATTCCGCGACGGTCGAGATCCTGGCCTTCGTGCACGACACGATTGGCGCACGCATTGATGAAGTGCTCCTGGCGGATTCCGTGACGGTGCGGGTTTCCTTCGACAAACCACTCGACCCCACCCAGCAGATCACGACGGCCAACTTCCTTCTGCTGCGATCCGACTCCAGCCGGGTCGGTCTGCGCGCGGTCCTGAGCGCGGCATCCGTGGACAGCCTCGAGGCCCTTCGCGCGCTCTCGAAGATGGATACGGCGGGCTCCTTCCGCCGCGATTCGGCCGCGCGCGCCGGGCGGCGTCGCGCCGACAGCATCCCCGTTCTGACGCCCAGCCGGCCACCCCCAGTGCAGGCCGTCGTGCTGAGTCTCGATGGCCCGCTCCTGCCCGACGCCAGTTATCGCCTGCGCGCGCTCGACGTCCGCAATCTCCTCGGCCGTCCCCGAACGAGCGAGCGTGCCTTCACCGTGCCGAAGGCCGCGCCCGCAGAACCGTGAGCGATCCCCGTCGGACACTCCCGGCTGTCAGCGCGCTGCTCGAGAGCGACGCGGTGCGTGCGTTCATGCAGCGATCGCCTCGCGCTGTCGTCACGGACGCGATCCGCGATACCGTGCGCGCCGCGCGGGAGCATCCGGAGCATGCGCCGCGCGCGCCCGAGGAATGGGACGCGGCGATCGGGCGCGCGCTGGAGCGACGCGTGCGCGCATCGCTCCGGCCGGTGTTCAACGCCACCGGCGTGGTGCTGCACACGAACCTCGGCCGCGCCCCACTCGCGGCGAGCGCGCTCGACGCCGTACTGGACGTGGCGCGCGGATTCAGCAATCTCGAATACGACCTGGGCGCGGGTGCGCGCGGATCGCGCTACACGCATTGCGTGGCGCTGCTGCGCGAGCTCACGGGAGCCGCCGACGCGATCGTCGTCAACAATTGTGCAGGCGCGCTCGTGCTCGCGCTCAACACGCTGGCCGAAGGGCGCGACGCGATCGTCTCGCGCGGTGAGCTGGTGGAGATCGGCGGGAGCTTCCGCGTCCCCGACATCATGGCGAAGAGCGGCGCGCGCCTGCTGGAAATCGGAACGACCAATCGCACGCACGTGGACGATTACCGCCGGGTGCTCACCGCCGAGACCGGGGTCATCGTGAAAGTGCATCGCAGTAACTTTGCGCTGCAGGGCTTTGTGGCGGACGCGGCGGTCGCGCAGCTCGCGCCCGTCGCGCGCGAGTTCGGCGTTCCGATCCTGCACGACCTCGGCAGCGGCCTGCTGATTCCGCTCGACGAATTCGGGCTCACCGGGGAGCCGACCGCGGCCGACGCATTGCGCGACGGGGCCGCCCTGGTATTGATGAGCGGCGACAAGCTGCTGGGTGGCCCGCAAGCGGGCATTATCGCTGGCGACGCGCGGCTCGTCGCCGCGCTGCAGCGCAATCCGCTCGCCCGAGCGCTCCGGGTGGACAAGATGACGCTCGCGGCGCTGGAGGCGACGCTGGCGCTGTACCGCGAACCGGCGCGCGCGCTGCGTGAGATTCCGGTTCTCGCGATGCTCTGCGCGCCGGCCGCTCGCATTCGCGCGCGCGCGGAATCGCTTGCGACAGCGCTGCGGGATCGCGGTGTGCCTGCGTCGCTACAGGCCAGCGAGGCGAGCGTCGGCGGAGGTGCGTTTCCGATGGCGCGCATAGCGTCGTCCGCCGTGCGGGTCGCCGGTGATGCCGTCGCTCTGGAACGCGCCTTACGAGAAGGCAGCGTGCCGGTGATCGCACGCATCGCGGACGGCCACCTGCTGATGGATCTCCGCGGCGTCCCGGAGCCTCACGACGACGCGTTCCAGGAGGCGGTGCTCGGCGCGCTCGCACCTGCGATCTGATGGCCGACGCGCCGCGCGCGGCCGCGTTTCTGGATCGGGACGGGACGATCATCGAAGACGTCCACTACCTTGCCGCGCCGGAGCAGATCCGCCTGCTGCCGGGCGCGGCGAGCGCCATCGCGCGTCTCAATCGCGCTGGCATTCCCGTCATCGTCGTGACCAATCAATCCGGCATCGCGCGCGGGTTGTTCGATCATGCGGCGTATCGCCGTGCCGAGTCGCGGCTCGAGGCGTTGCTTGCCGAGAATGGTGCCCGCGTCGATGCGAGTTACTACTGCCCGCATCACCCTGACTTTACGGG
>JANNOC010000565.1:0-8619 GCA_031398865.1 Gemmatimonadota bacterium
GCGACGCTGGCGAGGGGTCGCCCGGCAACCCCTCGCGTCCAGATGCTCGCGGCGACCAGCAGCAGCACGCCGACCGCGGCACCGGTCCACGACAGCGTGAAGAAGCGCATGACGGCGCTCGCGCCGCTGTCAGCCATGGAGGCGATTGCGTCACCGACCAGCGCGGGGTCCGCGACGCGCGCGGCGCCCGGGCGGATCGCCAGATAGTGCGCGTGCACGATCAGCGGTATCACTCCCGCCGCGGCGATGCCGACACCCGCGAACGGTTCGGCTCCGCCGGCCCGCGCGATGCGAAACAACTCCCACGCGGCGAGCGCCGCGAGCATGGCCAGCAACGCGGCGAGCGGCGCGGCGCCGAACCAGATGTTCGCGAGCGCAACGGGGAGCGCGGCGATCGAGAACGCGATCCGCTTCGCCAGCTCCGTAGACATCACCGGCTCAGACGCCGACGCGTCCGAAGCGACGTTCGCGATTCTGATAGTCCTGAATCGCCTCGAACAACTCCCGCTGGCCGAAGTCCGGCCACAGCACGGGCGAGATGTAGATCTCGGTGTACGCCAGCTGCCAGAGCAGGAAATTGGACAGGCGCTGCTCCCCCGAGGTGCGGATCAGCAGATCGGGATCAGGGGTGTCGACTGTCAGCAGACGGGAGGCAAACTCGTCCTCCGTGACGTCGTCAATGTCCAGCCGGCCGTCCGCCACGTCGCGCGCGAGCAGGCGCGCCGCGCGCACGAGCTCCGCGCGGCTGCCGTACGAAATGAAGAGGTTGAGCGTGAGGCGGTCATTGGCGGCGGTCATGGCGATGACGTCGCGCACCGCGGCCGCGGCCTTCGGCGTGAGGCGCTCGACGTCACCAAAGACCTTCACGCGCACGCCCCGCTCGAGCAGCTCGCGTCCTTCCCGCGCGACGTACTCCTCGAGCAGCGACATCAGCGCGTCGATTTCCGTCGCGGGGCGCTGCCAGTTCTCCTGCGAGAACGCGAAGAGCGACAGGAACTCGACGCCGGCTTCCCCCGCCCCCTCGACCACCTCGCGCACGGACTTCATGCCGGAGCGGTGGCCGTACGGGCGCGGCATGCGCCGCTCGCGCGCCCAGCGGCCATTGCCATCCATGATGATGGCGATGTGCCGGGGAATGGCCCCGTTGACGCGAATCCGCGCCAGGATTTCCTGTACCGGCATGGGTCGTTCGCGCACGCCGCTCAGACCTCGAGGATCTCGGCTTCCTTCCCCTTCAACAGGTCGTCGAGCTTCGCGATGTAGTCGTCGTGCAACTTCTGCAGATCCTTCTCCGCGTGCTTCTTATCGTCTTCGGACATGCCGTCGAGCTTCTTGAGCCGATCGCGCCCCTCGGTGCGCCCGTGACGAATCGTGATTCTGCCTTCCTCCGCCAGCTTATGCACGACTTTCACGAGTTCCTTGCGGCGCTGCTCATTCATCGAGGGAAGCGGGACACGAATCACGCCGCCCTGCGTGGAGGGCTCCAGCCCCAGGTCGGATTCACGGATCGCCTTCTCGATTGCCTTGATCTGCCCCTTGTCGAACGGCGTGACCATGATCGTGCGCGGCTCCGGCGCGGCAATGCCGGCGACCTGATTCAGGTTCATCTGCTGGCCGTACATCTCCACCCGCACCGTGTCCAGCATCTGCGGCGAGGCCTTGCCGGAGCGAATGGAGGCGAACTCACGCCTGGAGTTCTCCAGCCCTTTCTCCATGGACGCGCGGCAGTCCTTCAGAATCTGCGGAATAGTGCTCATGACACCAGGGTTCCCACGCGCTCGCCGCGGATCGCGCTCGCGACGGCGCCTTGTCGGTGAATGTTCAGCACGATCAACGGGAGGGAGTTCTCCTTGCACAACGTGATCGCGGTCTGGTCCATCACGCCCAGCTCTTCCAGCATCACGTCACGATAACTGATGCTCTCGTACAGCGTCGCCGTGGGCGTGGTCTTCGGGTCCGCCGAATACACCCCGTCTACACTCGTCGCCTTGATGATGACGTTGGCCTTCATCTGGATCGCGCGCAGGACCGCGGCGGTGTCAGTCGAAAAATACGGATTGCCTGTCCCAGCGGCAAAGATGACCGTCCGCCCTTTCTCGAAATGTCGCATCGCGCGACGGCGAATGTAGGGTTCCGCGAGTTCCTCCATCCGGATGGCCGTCATCACCCGCGTATCAATGCCCATGCGTTCGAGCACGTCCTGCAACGCGAGTGCGTTAATCACCGTGCCCAGCATCCCCATGTAATCGGCACTCACGCGGTCCATTCCCATCTTCGACAGCTGCGCGCCGCGCACGATGTTCCCACCGCCGATCACCAGTCCAACCTGCGCGCCGATCTGCACGACACTTCGGATCTCTTCCGCCATTTTCGACATCGTGGCGAAATCGAAGCCGAAGCCCCGCTCACCGGCGAGGGCTTCACCGGAGAGCTTGAGCAGGACGCGAGGATACTTCAGCGTCGAGTCGGGTGCAACGATCCGGTGTGAGCCGGACACGGGCACTCTAGTCCTCGCCCATCTGAAAGCGAACGAACCGCTTGACCTGAATGTGCTCGCCCACCTTCGCCGAGGTTTCCTTGATGAGATCGCCAATCGTCTTCTTCGGCTCGCGAACCCACGGCTGATACAGCAGCGCAACCTCCTTGTAGTACGACTCTACTTTTCCTTCCACCATCTTCGCGATGATGTTGTCCGGCTTGCCGCTCGCGCGAGCTTGCTCCTCGAAGATGCGACGCTCCTTCGCGACGCGCTCCGCCGGTACGGCATCCTTATCAACGCCCAGCGGCGCCGCGCTCGCGATGTGCAACGCGACTTCGCGCGCCAGCGCCTTGAAGTCGTCGGTGCGGGCCACGAAGTCCGTTTCGCAGTTGAGCTCGACGAGCACGCCGACACGTCCATTGTGGTGGATGTAGCTGGTGATCTGTCCTTCACTGGTCTGCTTGCCCGCGCGCTTCTCTGCTTTGGCGATCCCCTTGGTGCGCAGATACTCGATCGCCTTCTCGATGTTGCCGCCCGTTTCCTCGAGCGCCTTCTTGCAGTCCATCATGCCGGCGCCGGTTCGCTGGCGCAGCTCGGAGACGTCCTTCGCGGTAAATGCTGTCGTCGTCATCGGTAACATCCTTCCGTGTCATGAGAACGCCGCCGGCGAGGGCCGGCGGCGTGAAGTTAAGGCTGCAGTAGGCAGTTGGCTATTGGCGTTCGGACCGAGTGACCACAGCTGTTTCCAGAATTTCACCCGAATGCTACTCCGGCACGGCCTCGTCGGCTGGAGCGTGATCCGCGCTGTCCACGCCCGCGTCTGCACCGCCTCCCTCCTCGCCACCGCTCTTCAAGCGGGCCGCGATGGCTTCGGGCTTCGCGCGGCGTCGCCGCGGACGCCGGCGACGCTTCTTTTCGTCGTCACTCTCGCCCGCTTTCTCCATTCCGCGATCGGAGCTGTACGTAGTGGACTCGCCTTCGTCGTCGTCGCTCAGCTTCGGCGCCTCGCGGCGCGCCTCGATGATCGTGTCAGCGATCGCTCGGGCGACCAGCTCGACCGAGCGGAGCGCGTCGTCATTCCCAGCAATCGGAACGGTGATCAGATCGGGATCCGCATTCGTGTCCACGAGGGCGATGAGCGGAATACCGAGCTTGTTCGCCTCGTTGACCGCAATACGCTCCTTCTTGGAATCGATCACGAACATGAGTCCCGGCACTCGCGTCATGTTCTTGATGCCCGAGAGGTTCTTGGACAGCTTGTCGCGCTGCCGCGTCATCAGGAGCTGCTCTTTCTTGGTGTAGTTCTCGAACTCACCACCCGCCTCGCTGCCGGCTTCCAGCTCCTTGAGCTTCCGCGTCTGCTTCTTGACGGTCTGGAAATTCGTGAGGAGGCCGCCGAGCCAGCGTTCGGTGACGTACATCGCGTCGCAGCGTTGCGCCTCATCCTTCACGATCTGGGACAGCTGGCGCTTGGTACACACGAAGAGGACGTTGTCGCCGCGCGAAACCACCTCACGGACGAGCTTCTGCGCCAGCTCGAGCTGCCGCAGCGTCTTCTGCAAATCAATGATATGAATGCCATTGCGCTCGGCGAAAATGAACCGGCGCATCTTGGGATTCCAGCGGCGCGTCTGGTGGCCGAAATGAACGCCTGCTTCGAGAAGCTTTTCGAGTGTCGTGTCTGCCATGTCCTGGTGAGTTCCGGGTCGGGTTATTCGACCGCCGCCGTCAACGCCGCTCGCGACCGGCAGTGCCGGCACCCGGAGCGACTCGGGAGGCGTGAGAGATTGAATAAAAGACTACTGCGCTTCTATCGCTTGCTGAATTGGAACCGCTTTCTGGCCTTCGGTCGGCCAGGCTTCTTGCGCTCGACCGCACGGGCATCACGCGTCAGCAGCCCCAGGCCGCGCAGCTTGCGGCGGTGGCCTTCGTCGATCTTGACCAGTGCCCGCGCCAACGCGAGACGCAGTGCGCCCGCCTGACCCGTCATTCCGCCACCGTTCACGTTCGCCTGCACATCGTAGCGCCCGAGCGTATCGGTCGCGGTAAACGCCTGCTGGATCGCGCTCACGAGCGTCGGCCGCGGAAAGTAGTCGCCAAGCGTGCGCCCGTTGACATCCCACTTCCCCGAACCTGCCGTGAGGTACACGCGGCACACCGCTTCCTTGCGGCGGCCAACACTATGGATCTGAGTCTCGGCCATTACTTCGACTCACTCTTCGTGAAGGTCAGTGGCTGGGGTTGCTGCGCCGCGTGCGGATGGTCGGCGTTCGGATACACGCGCAGCTTGATGCGGAGGTTCTGACGGGCGAGCGCGCTCTTGGGAAGCATGCCATACACCGCTTTTTCGATCACCCGCTCGGGATGCTTCTCGAGCATGGCGGCAAAGGGCGTAAAGCGCTCGTGCCCCATGTAGCCGGTGTGATGGAAATAGCGCTTCTGTTCGGCCTTGCGGCCCGTAACCTTCACCTTGGAGGCATTGATGACGATGACGTTGTCACCCGTGTCCATGTGCGGTGTGAACATCGCCTTGTGCTTGCCGCGGATGATCTTCGCGACTTCCGTGGCGAGACGGCCGAGCACCATCCCTTCTGCGTCGACGACGTACCACCGATGCTCGATATCGGCGGGGGTCGCGGTGTACGTTCTCATGAAAATGCGTCCAGACGTGACAATGGGTCCCGCGCCTCACCGGTGCGTCATGCAACCCGGGTTTCGGCCGCCAGCGAAGGCGTTTTTTGACAGACGTGAAAGCTAGGCAACGACTTAGCGAAAGTCAACGCAGGTCGATCCGGGCTTTCCTGAGTGGAAAGGGGATGGGCGAGCTCCTACCGTTATTCCGCGCCGGCCCTACTCCAACTCGACCAGCAACGCCCCCTTCATCACCGCCATCCCGGCGGTCACAGCGATGGACTTGACGGTTCCACCGGCAGGTGACTTGAGCTCGTTCTCCATCTTCATCGCTTCCATCACCACCAAACCCTGCCCGGCCTGCACAATATCGCCGACGTTCACCGACACGCGAACGACGAGACCGGGCATCGGCGCCTTGAGCGGCGCTGGACCGGCAGGGCCGCTCTTCGCCTCAGACAGATCACGGATGGCGCGCGTGCGTTCGTCCAGCGCCTCGACGTCGTAGCGCCAGCCATCCAGCGAGAGCGTGTAGCGTCCGCGAGACGTCCCCCGCCGCGCGACGACCCGGTGCACCTCGTCGCCGACGGTCACGAGACGCACGGGAGTTCCCTCGACGTCGGCCAGATGCGCGCGCACGCGCTCGCCGCCGACGTGTACCCCGTCGGCATCGAGATCCACCTCCACGCGCTCGCCGTTCACGTCCACGATGTACTTCACGCCGCCTCCGGCACGAGCTCGCACACGGTTTCTACGTGCGCGGTCTGAGGAAACATGTCGAAGGCGAGTAGTGATGCCACACGATAGCCGGGGAGGCGCGTCAGATCGCGCGCAAGCGTTGCGGGATTGCAGCTGACATAGACAAGCGCGCGCGGCCGGGGAGTCGCGGTCGCGAGCGTGTGCGTGACCCGGGCGTCGAGTCCGGTTCGTGGCGGATTGAGAATGACGACGTCCGTCGGCAGGAATTGCGACAGCACGTCTTCCACGCGAGCCGCCACCGCGCGGGAAGGCGCGGGAAGGCGTGTCGCGCTCTGCGCCGACGCATCTGAGTCGCGATCGATGGCTACGACCTGCACGCCAGCGGTGGCGAGCCGCATCGCGGTGTCGCCGGTGCCCGAATAGGCGTCTACCGCATGCCGCGGCGCGTGCGCAAGCGCCCGTTCCGCGACGTGTGCGTGCATCTGCTCCGACATCGCGATGTTGATCTGTGCAAAGGAAGCGCCGTGCGCACCGGCCGCTCCGCGTTCATGCAGGAGGACCCGGTTGCCCGGTTCCCTGGCCCACCAGAGCGCCACGAGCGACGGGACCTGTGCGAAGAAGGCCGAGTGACGCTCGAAGGGCCAGTGCCGCGCACCTTCGAGAACGAACCCGGCGCCGTGCTCGAGGAGGCGGACCGCGCCGCGCAACGCCGCCACGTCGGGGAGCAGGGGCGTCGGCCAGCATGATCTCGCGCCATGCCGCGACCACGCGCTCGTCGGTGATCGGACAATCCTGCAGGTCAAACACGTCGCGAGGCGCGTCGAACGGATGCAATCCAGCGATCCAGCGCGTGCCCTTCCGGCGCAGCGCGAGCGTCAGCTTCCGGCGATAGCGCCACTGCGCATCGCTCGGCACAACGCGCGGCGGCTCGACCTCCCGTCGGCCGATCCGCTGAATCGCATCGCGCACGATGCCGCTCTTGGCCGCAAGCTGTGCGCTATACGCCATGTGCTGGAGTTGACAGCCGCCGCAGCGGTCGTGCGTGTAGTGCGCACAGGGCGGATTCACGCGCGCCTCGCTCGCCTGGTCAAGCGTCTCCAGCATGCCGCGCGCGAGGCGGCCGCGAACGGTGACGCGTGCCTGGCCTTGGTCACCAGGCGCGGTGCGTGGCAGGAAGACGACCAGGCCATCGGCGCGTGCGACGCCGTCGCCACCCGAGGCGATGGAATCCACGCGCACCCGCACGAGCGTCGAGGTCGCGTCCGTCACCGGCACGCCGCGCATTATTACCGCAGTCCTTCGCGACGTGCCGCGCGAGCCCATTCCGAATCGCCACCGGGGTCGGGTGTCTGCGGATCGCGCACCGCTGCGCCGCCTGACGAGCGGCGCGTTCCTCGATCGCGTTCAGCGAACAGCGCCGCGGCAATTGCCGCGGCGCGGACGCCATCGCGGGGCGGCGCCACAGTGGTGATGGACGTGAGCCGTCGTTCGAGCCACTGGATGTCGATCTCGCCCCGCCGAAACTCGTCGTCTTCCATGACACGAAGGTGGAACTCCCGCGACGTGTCGATGCCATCGATGGTAAGCTCGCGAAGGGCACGGTGCATGCGCGCAATGGCCTGCTCCCGCGTCCGGCCTGCGACGATCAGCTTCCCCAGCAAAGGATCATAGTGCAGTCCGATCTCACTCCCGACCTCGATACCGCCGTCCCACCGCACTCCAGGTCCTGAGGGAACGTGCAGGTAGTCGATGCGCCCCGTCGACGGAAGGAAACCATTCGCGGTGTCTTCGCTCGTGATGCGGCACTCGATAGCCCAACCGCGCGGTATGATCTCCTGCTGGACAAACGGCAACTTCTCCCCCGCGGCGATGCGCAGCTGCCACTGGACGATGTCGATGCCGGTCACGAGCTCCGTGACGGGGTGCTCCACCTGAAGCCGCGTGTTCATCTCCAGGAAATAGAAACGACCGTCGCGATCGAGCAGAAATTCGCAGGTTCCCGCGTTGACGTAGCCCGCGGCACGCGCGAATCGCACCGCGGCCTCGCTCATGGCCGTCCGGAGGTCGGCGCCGACGGCCACGCTCGGCGCTTCCTCTATCATTTTCTGATGACGGCGCTGCACCGAGCACTCCCTCTCTCCGAGTGAGAGGACGACGTCGTGCGCATCGGCAAGGATCTGAATCTCGACGTGCCGCGGCCCCTCAACGAATTTCTCGACGTACACTGCATCATCGCCGAACGCGTTCATCGCCTCACGACGCGCGGCGTCGAGCGCGCTTGACAGCTCCGCCTCCGCGCGCACGACGCGCATTCCCTTCCCCCCTCCGCCGGCGGCGGCCTTGAGCAGCACGGGGAAGCCGAATTCCCGCGCGACCGCCGACGCCTCGGCCGCGTCGCGCAATGCCGACGTCGTGCCCGGCACTACCGGGACGTTGGCGCTCAACGCGAGCTGGCGTGCCGCCGTCTTGCTTCCGGTAGCCGCAATCGCCTCCGCTGACGGGCCAACGAACACCAGCCCGGCATCCCGCACCGCGCGCGCGAACCATTCCCGCTCCGACAGAAAACCGTAGCCAGGATGGATCGCGTCGGCACCGACCCGCTGCGCTGCCGCAATGATCGCCTCACCGCGCAGGTAGCTCTCACTCGACGGCGCCGCGCCGATGTGCACCGCCTCATCGGCCTCACGCACGTGCGGCGCCCGGACATCCGCGTCGCTGTACACGGCAACCGAGCGGACGCCGAGCTCCTGGCATGCTCGGACGACACGCAGCGCGATCTCGCCTCGATTGGCGACCAGGACCTTCCTAAG
>JANNOC010000580.1:0-2920 GCA_031398865.1 Gemmatimonadota bacterium
CGGCTGGACGCTGCTCGGCGATGATGGCGTGCTGCTCGAAGCCGGTGACACCGGGCCGGTCGCGCGCGCGTGGAGGGAGCCGCTACGCGTAAGCGCAGCGTTGTCCCGCGTCTTTCCCGAATTGGCGTCGGAATTGGACCGTGGGGATGCCGCTGACCCGCGTCGTCGGATTCCTGTCGAGTTTCGCGTCACACCCCACGCGCCGGTTGCGGGAGTTCTCTTCGTTGCGCGCGCAGCGCGCGACGAGGTGACGCGCCTTACGCCGGAGGCGGCGCTCGTGGGGCTCGTCAGGCAGTCGCCGTGGGTTCTCCTGGGTGACGCCGCCTCGGCGGGGCACCTGACCACGCTCCGCCACTTTGCTACGAGCGTGCCCGCCTTCCGACTCGAGCACACAGCCGCGCGGCTCGCGAACCTGCCCCAGACGCTGTTCGCGGCGCTCGACTGATGGGTTACGTCATCTCCCCGGATGCGGTATGTGCCACGCTCGAGGATGGCGCTGTGGTGCTGCATCTGCGCACGAAGCGCTATTACTCGATGAACGAGACAGGCGCGCTGGTCTGGCGGCAGCTTGCCGAGCGGGCCGCACCCAAGGAGATCGTGGGGGCCCTCGTGGCGGCCTACGATGTCGCGCGCCCGGAGGCCGAGGCGTCGGTCGGCCAACTCATCGAGGAGCTCATCGCTGAAGATCTGATCGTCGTCGTGGACGACCAGTGATGGAACATCTTCTGGCCGGCGCGGCGATGATGCTCGTGCCCGTGCTGCTCCGCGTCCTTCCGTTGAGGACCGCGCTCGCTGTATGCGACCGCTGGCCGGCGCACCGCGGCCCGCAGCTGTCGGCCGACAGACTTGCGCGCCGGGTCGCCCACTGGATGCGGCCGCGTCGCGGGCCGTGGCGCCAGAGCTGCCTGACTCGCTCGGTCGTGCTCTACGCGATCCTGCGTCAGCACGGATACCGCCCGCGGCTGCACATCGGCGCGGCCGGCACCGCGTTGCGCTTCGTGGCGCATGCCTGGGTTACGTTAGCCGGCCGTACCCTCGGCGAGCATGAGGTGCCGATTCCCGACTTTCGACCGTTATTGGTACACGGCGACTAGCGCCACAACCCGCGGAGTGGGCCGCGAAGTGCGTTGCAGTCAGCAGCTTGGCCGGAGGCGGCTCCAGTTATAGAGCCGTCGGACGAATCTACCACCATAAGCGTACCTTTTGTCCCAGTGGTGCGTCTATTAAATAGAACTATTAGTTTAGCTTAATAATACGCAGGCTTCTGATGCGTCCGGTTCTTTGCCACGTAAGTGCGCCAAGTCACTATGAGGCGGCGTGGCTCGAGTCGGATGCCCGCTTTTATCTAAGAGAGGGGCTGTGGACAGAGACAAGGACGCGGTGAGTGCCCGAGGTAACGTGCCGCAGCCAAGTCGGCTCCCGTGGCTCGCGCCCCAGCTCACGCGCCACGCATCGCTCGTTGCGTTGACTCTGCAGCAGTTTGTGGATCCCGCCACGGGACGGCTGGTCCAGCCGAATCCGAATGCGGAGAACGTGGCTCAGATTCCGGGCAGCGGCGGGTTCTTCATATGAGCGCGTCACGTACGCGACCCGTCGGCTTTCTGCGCCGGCTCGTCCCAGGCGCGCTGGCCGGTGTTCTTTTCGGCTGCGACGCTTCGGCGCCAGCAGGTTTGACGCCGCCCGAGCTCCCAGACGTGTCGGTGCAGACAGTGCTGCGCGGCCACGTGGACCTGGTGAAGGGCACCCTCAGCTTCGAGCCAGCGCCCGTAGGCTTCGCCCGTGTGCCCGGGGAGTTCGCGACGGCGTCCTCAGCTCCCACCACGGCAATGAGCGCTGCGATCTACGGAGATCAGAACGTGACCGTGCGGCTCTATAACACGACGGTCAGCCAGTCCATCGTCGCGGGGAAGAAGCAGTTTACCGCGAACGTGGGGGTCAGGAATCTCCTGAGCCATCACATCGGCGACGAGCAGGCGGGAGCCTCCCCGCCAGACACGATGGGTGTCTATGTCTTCTTCAACTCCGGGCCGACGGTCACCCAGACGACCACCTCGTGCCCCGCATGCACGGTGATTGTGAAGAACCAGCACGGGACGTTGACGTTCACGGCAGCGGGTCAGAAGTACTTCCACTGGCAGGAGCGGCTCGGCCCCTCGGGTGGCGGGAGCGATACGACGCGCGCCCGGAAATCGTGGATTTTCGAGGCGGATACACAGGTAACGAACTTCACCTTCGACGTGCTCGTCAGCGCCGCGTGGGCGAACCCGAACGAGTCACGGTGGAAGATCGACTACCAGGCGGATTCGCTGCCGGACACGCAGAGCGAACCTCGGTGGAGGCTGCGTCGCGTGGGCACGGGCGGTACGCACAGCGTGATCGCTGGCGCCCTGAGTATCGCGCCCGGTATCCAGGACAATGAGCTGCACTTCTACCGCAGTGACTCCATGGCGGTGACCACGAACGCCTACGTCGAAGCGCGAGTCCGGTACAATGGCAACCGCAACGGACAGCCCACACCGCGCGTCATGATCGACGACGATGTGAAGCTCGTAGCCTTTGGGATGGGGAGGGATGAGGTCGGATTCATCGACACCAATAACGCGTACATCGGCACTATCTTCTCGATGAACACGACCAGTGCGTTCCACGTGTACCAGCTTCGCAAGTACGCGGCGGACAGCGCGGTCTTCTTCGTCGACGGCACCCGCCGCGGTGTGATCGCATATGCCTCGTTCTCCAACACGCCGTACGCGGCGACCGCACCGCTGATCCAGTTTGGCCAGCGGAACAGGAACGACGGGGACACCTCGGACTTTGACTACGTCATCTACGAGATCGGCGTCGTTCAGCCGTGACCGGGCTCCGCGTCGCCGGCGCGGGACTTCTGCTGCTCAGCGTAGAACTTGGCGTTCAACGAAGT
>JANNOC010000591.1:0-1945 GCA_031398865.1 Gemmatimonadota bacterium
AGCGCGCGCGGGCGATGGATCGAGCGTGTTGATCTGGCGACGCGCCAGCGCACCGCGATCGTCGCCGCCCGCACGGGCTCGCCGCACTATGTGTGGACGCGGCGGGGCAGCATCCTCATGGCGGAGGGGTCGTCCATCGCCGAGTTCATTCCCGGGCGCGATTCCACGTGGCGCCAGGTCGCCACGTTCTCGGCGCCCGGCCTGCAGCGCATCTCGCGCCTTGCGCTGAGTCCGCGCGAGGATCGCATCGCGATCGTGTCGGAGGTTGCCCCGGCACCGGCTCCATAGGCTCGGGTAACTCTGTACAGCCGCGGTGGCGCGGGGTAGGTTTCGCGCGACAGCTCGGGCGACTGGGCGGCGCGCCGGCCAGGGCATCATCGGCCGCTCGATGCGAGTCCGCCGCGGCGCCTCCTGGGCGCTTTTTTTGTGCTCCCGAACCCGCAATCCAACGAGGCCCATGGCGGGAAAGAACAAGACCGTGCTCGACGCGCGAGCGGTAGACCGCACGCTGAAGCGCATGGCGGACGAGATCATTGAGCTCAACGACGGCACCGACGAGCTCATTCTCGTCGGCATTCAGCGGCGCGGCGTGCAGCTCGCAAATCGCATCGTGGCCATGATCGCCGAGCGGGAGAAGGTGACGGTACCACGCGGCGCGCTCGACATCACACTGTACCGCGATGATCTGCAGACGGTCGGCCCGCGCCCTGTGGTCGGAGCCACCGATCTGCCGTGGGATCTCGACGGCAAGCGCATTGTCATTGTGGACGACGTGCTGTACACGGGGCGCACCGTGCGCGCGGCCATGGATGAGTTGGCCGACTTCGGGCGTCCCGCGCGCATCGCGCTCGCGGTGCTCGTGGATCGTGGGGGACGCGAGCTCCCGATTCATGCGGACGTGGTCGGGAAGAAAGTACAGGTGGCGGCGAACGAGCGTGTGGACGTCATGGTCGAAGAGCTGGACGGGCGCGACGCGGTCGTGCTCACGGCACGAGAGGATGCGGCGTGACGGCTGCACCGCTCGGCAAGGACCTCCTGGCACTGGAGCCGCTCTCGCCGGAGCAGATCCGACTGATCCTCGATACGGCCGAACCGTTCAAGGAGATCAGTGAGCGCGCCATCAAGAAAGTGCCGACGCTGCGCGGCGCCACCATTGTCAATCTCTTCTTCGAGGCCTCGACGCGCACGCGCATCTCCTTCGAGTTCGCGGAGAAGCGTCTCTCCGCCGACACGGTGAACGTGGCCGCCTCGGGATCCAGCGTCTCGAAGGGAGAGACGCTGGTGGACACGGCGCGGAATCTCGAGGCGATGCGCATCGACATGGTGGTCATTCGCCACGGCGAGTCCGGTGCCGCGCGCTTTCTTGCGGAACGCATCGAGTCCAACGTCATCAACGCGGGCGACGGGATGCACGAGCATCCCACCCAGGGGCTGCTCGACCTCCTGACGCTGCGGGATCATCTGGGTGACCTGACCGGGCGCCGCGTGTGTCTCTGCGGCGACGTGCTGCACTCGCGGGTCGCCCGGTCCAACATATGGGGACTGCAGAAGCTCGGCGCGGAGGTCGGCGTGTGCGGCCCGCGATCGCTCCTGCCCAACGCGATCGACGACTTCGGTGTCACCGTGTTCGATCGCATCGAGGACGCCATCGAATGGGCGGACGCGCTCAACATTCTGCGGCTGCAGCTGGAACGCATGACGGCGGGCTACATTCCGTCGCTGCGTGAGTACAACCGCGTGTTCGGCGTGACGCGCGAGCGACTGAACCGCGCGCCGCGCGATGTCCTGATCCTGCATCCGGGCCCCATGAACCGTGGCGTCGAAATTGACTCCGACGTCGCCGACGGCGAGCACAGCGTGATCCTCGATCAGGTGACCAACGGCGTGGCGGTGCGCATGGCGGTGCTGTACCTGCTGGCCGGCGGCCGGCCCGAGCTGGCCGAGG
>JANNOC010000639.1:0-16569 GCA_031398865.1 Gemmatimonadota bacterium
CGGCGGGTGGCGGCGCGGAGCGACCAGGGGGTGGCGGCGGCCGGCCAGCCGGCGGCGGGGCGGTCGGGGGTGCGAGCCGACCAACAGGGGGCAGCGGAAGCAGCGGCGGGATGATTCGACCGACTGCCGGTGGCGGTAGCGGAACCGGCGGGGGGATGAGCCGGCCGGCCAGCGGCGGTGCTGGAACCGGTGGGGCTATGGGTCGGTCAGCCGGCGGAAGCGCCAGTTCTGGAGGCGCGGCACGCGGCGCGGGTGGATTAGGTGGCGGCGCGGGTCGTGGTAGCGGAATGGGCAGCGCAGGTGGCGGTCGTACGCTTGGTGGCACCACCTCGGGCGGCTCAACCGGGGGATCGCAGGGATCCGGAACTCGAGGAGGCTCCGGCACGAGCGGGTCGAGCAGTGGGAGTGGCTCCTCACCGCGGCGTGGCGCGGACAGCGGCGCGGGGCGCACGGGTAGCGCGACGTCGTCTTCTCGGAAGCAGTCCTCCGGCAAGAAAAGCGCGTCCGGACGGCCCGCGTCGAAAAAGAGTGCGTCCGCGAAAAAGGGCGCGGCGGCGCGGAAAGGCGGTACGAGCACCAGGGGAAGCTCGGCGCGAAAGGGGAGTGCTGCTCGCAAGGCTGGTTCGGCGCGAAAGAGCGCCGCTGGAGGAAGGAGCGGCGCCGCGAAGAAGCAGGGGTCGTCCCGTGCGCGAACGAAGAAGAGCGCGCGGCGTGGCTCGAAGGGTCGCGGCCGGTAGCACGAATAGCGGCGGAGCGGCTCCCGCGAGCCGTCCCGCCCACTTCGCATGCCCACACCCAGGCAGCATTCGTCTCTCGTGAGTCCGGAGCCCTCCACGGCCGCGGACACACCGGGTGTTGTGAGGCGCACGCTGCCGCGTGATGAGACCGGGGAGATGGCGGCCGGCGTCGCGCGCGAACTGCAGCGTCCACTGCAGACGATTTCGTCCGCCGCACAACTCCTGCGCTTTCGTGCTCGCGACGATCCCGTCGTCGAGAAAAATGTCGGCAAGATCCTGAGTGAGGTGGAGCGTTTGAGTCACCTCGTTACCGCGCTCTCCGAATTTGGGCGCGCAACGTCGGTGGTCGCCGGTATCGGCGATCCGGACGCGGTGCTCGATAAGGTCGTGGACGAGAATCGCGCGCTCTTCGAAAGTCGCTCGCTGACGCTGCGGCGCGGGCGGGCGCACCCGCGTGCGCGCTGCGCCCTGGACGCGGAGCGACTCAGTCAGTGCTTCGTGCGGTTGCTCGCGACTGCGTGCGCTGGCGCTCCCGAGGGAGGCGACATCACGCTGACATCCATCCTCCTCCCCAGCGGAGAATGGCGCTGCGCCCTGCACGATGCTGGCGCGGCGATCCCCGCCGACGTGCAGACGCGTGCGTTCACCTTGTTCGCGCAGCCCGTCGCGGGGCGATTGGGCTCCGGACTCGCGCTGGCTCGCAGAATCGTCGAGCAGCATGGCGGCAGGATCGCGCTCGAGAGTCGCGACGACTACGGGACAACGGTGACGGTGACGCTCCCGCCTGTTTAGCCCATCCTGTAGAGAATGCGCGCCCAGCGGTACGGGTCGTGCCGGGATATCCTTCGGACCCCTCGCCTCGCCCTCGCGCCCGCCTCCTTGCCATGACGATCGAATCCAACTCCCCCCGCTGGAGGAGCCTGCTCCTCTCCGGAGGGGCGGCACTTGGCGCGGCGGTCACGCTCAATGCGTACGCGCGTCAGGGTGTGGCGCCGCTGGAGAATCTCCTGGGCGGCGAGGAGGGGTGGTTCGACTGGCGCGGCCACGATGTCGCGTTCACGGTGCGTGGTGACGGACCGCCACTGCTCCTCGTGCATGGCATTCATGCCTCGGCGTGGTCGTACGAGTGGCGCAACAACGTGGACGTGCTGGCACAGGGACGCAGGGTGTACGCGCTCGACCTGTTGGGGTTTGGGCGGTCGGAGCGCCCCGCGCTCGGCTACAGCGCACGCCTGTACATGGCTCTGGTTGCCGATTTCGCGGCGCGTGTCGTGGGCGAGCCGTGCACATTGATCGCGAACGGGCTGTCGGCCGCATACGCAATCGTGCTCGGCGCGCGTGATCCCAGCCGCTATCCCTCGCTCGTGCTGGTGGAGCCGACCGGTCTCGTCAGGCAGAACGAGTCGCCGAGCCTCGCGGCCGATGCGCAGCGTTTCGCCGTGGATGTTCCCGTGTTCGGCACCGCCATGTTCAATGCGGTCGCCTCACGCCGGTCTATCGCGTCGTATCTCGCTGACGCGTACGTGGACGACGCGGTCGTGACCGATGAGATGATTGCGCTGTATCACGCGGCCGCGCATCAGCCCGGGGCCAAATACGCGCCAGCGGCGCTGGCGGCGCGCCGACTGAACGTGGACGTGCGGCGTGCCGTTCGACGGCTGACGCAGCCGGCGCTGCTCGTGTGGGGCGAGCAGGGAGTGCATGCGCCCGTGGAGGACGTGCGCGGATTTCTCGCTCTGCGTCCCGCGTTCGAGTTGGCGATTCTGGACCCGAGCGGCGACTTCCCGCACGACGAGCGTCCGGACGAGTTCAACGAGATCGTGCGCGCCTTCCTGACGCGGAGCGCGGCGAAGCGCGCGCAGGCGTAGAGCGCGGCGAAGCGCGCGCGTTCGCCGCCGCGGCGCGACGATACGCAGCAGCCGCGCGCGTCGCTAGTAAGCACGCGCGGTTGGGAGTATTGTTGTCGTATGGCCGACTCCCCTGTCGCGATGCTCCGCGCCCACTCCCGGCACGCGCCATGGAACGCGCGCGGACTGGCGGCACATGTGACCGCGCTCGTGGATGCCGCGGGCTTGCGACCGACCAACGCATCGGCCCGCACGGCGCCGAGCGCGCGGGCCGTGCGCTTCTACGTCGCGAACGGCTTGCTCGATCGCCCCGAGGGAACGGGGACCGCGGCCACGTATAACTACCGGCATTTTCTCCAGTTGCTCGCGATCAAGATCCGGCAGCGCGAAGGGCAGACGCTCGACGTCATTCGCGGCGAGATGAAGGACGTGACCGGCGACGCGCTGGAGCGCCGCATCGCGACGTCGCTGGCGCCCGCGCTCGGTGCCGGTGTGGATCAGGCGGTGGAGCATGACGATGAGCGCGCGCTGGGATGGCGGCGTCTCGCCGTGACCGACGGCATCGAACTGCACGTGCGCGACGACTCGCCTGCCGCGCGCGACGAGGCCCTGCTCGCGATGCGCGAGGCGGTTCGCGCCGCCCTCGGCAGAGCCGACATCCGTTAGTCGTCGCTCGAGGTCCGCGCGCGCCACGCAGCACATGGTCGCGGCGACCTCCGGTCTTACAGCATGCGCGACAGCATGTGGGCACCCCACTCCATGATGCGGCTCCCGACTCCTCGCTTCCGGAATTCGGTCAAGTCGATCTCCTTGGCAAACGCGAGGTCGGCAAGGAACACGGAATCCATTTTCGCGCCGACGCGCTCGTCGAGAATCATCAGATTGGACTCGTTATTGAACGCGAGCGAGCGATTGTCAAAATTGAGGGATCCGATGGTGGTCCACAGTCCGTCAATCACGAAGGTTTTCGAGTGCGACATGGTCGGAAGGTATTCGTACACGCGGACACCGCCGGCGAGGAGCTCCTCGTACCGCTTGCGTCCCGCGTGCAAGGTGGTCTTGACGTCGGTTTGGTCGCCGGCTGTCAGGATGCGAACGTCGACACCGCGCTTCGCGGCCCCGGTGAGCAGGCGGCGGAAATCATCGTCGGGGACGAAGTACGAGTTGGAGATGTACAGGCGGCGGCGCGCGCTCGCGATGGACAGCGCCATGAAGCGCTCCGCGTTGGAGCTGCCGGTCGTCGGCACGGCGTAGATCAGACCGGCGTCCGTCACGCCGGTTGGCTGAAAGCGTTCATCGGGGAAGAACACGTCCCCCACCAGCAGCTCACCCGTCGCCTCCGCCCACGCCGCGGCGAACGCTCCCTGCAACTGCATCACGGCGGGCCCCGTGAAGCGAACATTGGTGTCGCGCCACTCTTCCAGACTACGCCCCGACCCCAACCATTTGTCGGCGATGCCAAAACCGCCCGTATACCCCACGCGCCCATCCACAACGACTAGCCGGACGTGCGAGCGGTTGTTCGCCTTGTGCAGAGAATACCAATGCACCGGTCGGAGCCATGCGAATCTGACGCCCGATGCCTTGAGGCCGGCAATCCACTCGTCAGGCATCGTCTGGGAGCCAAGGCCGTCCAACATCATCAGCACGCGCACACCGCTGCGTGCACGTTCGCTCAGATACATCGCGAGCGTGTCCGCCATGGCACCCGGCTCGGAGTAGTACGACTGCACGGTAATGGTCCGCTTCGCCCCGCGAAGGTCGGCCCAGATGCGCGGGTACGTCTCGACACCGTTGTTCAGCACTTCCACCGTATTGCCCGGAATGATCGGCGTCGCGGCGTACAGTTCCATCGTGCTCGCGAACAGCCCGTCACCTACCGAGGGCGGCTTGCCCGACGCGTCGAAGGTTGTGACCACCTCGAGCGGCGTGCCGCGCGCGATGGACAGCACTCCGATGAGGGTCAAGCCGACGACCAGCAGCGAGAGGATGCCGATGATGATTTTCTTGAAGAGCGGCATGCGAGTGGGGCGAGGTGGGAATCGGTGGTAGGAGGGGAAGATCGAGTACTCAGAGGGCAGATGTCAGATGTCAAATGGCATTCGCCGAGCCGCTGGGCGTTCACCAGTCTTCAGTCCCGCTCCCCAGTCCCGCTCCCCCGTCCCCGTTCCCCGCGCTAGAATACTGACGCATGACTACCGCAACAATGACACCGCGCGCGTTCGAGAACAGGATGGTGCTGCTCACCGGCGTTGGGCGCGAAGGACAGGTCGGCGAGATGCTCGCCCGGCGCTTCGCGGAGGCAGGCGCGTCGCTGCTCCTGGTGGATGTGGACGTCGCCGAAACGCAGCGGCGAGCGGACGCACTGCGACGCACTGGTGCGCGTGCCGTCGCATTCGGGTGTGATCTGACGGACCCGGCGCAGCTGGATGCACTCGCCGCGCGAGTGACTGGGGAACATGGCGGCGTGGTGGACGCTCTGGTGCATCTCGCGGGCGGGTTCGCCATGAGCGGACAGGTGGATGCCAGCGACGTGAGCGTGTGGCATCGGCAGTTCGCCATTAATCTCACCACCGCGTACCTGACGACGCGCGCGTGCCTGCCGATGTTGCGCCGATCGGGAGGCGGCGGCGCGATCGTGTATTTTGCGTCCGCGGCGGCGCTTCCCGGCGCGGTGACGGCGGAGATGAGCGCATACGTCGCGGCGAAGAGCGGTGTTCTCGCGCTCATGCGCAGTGTTGCCCAGGAGGAAAAGGACACCGGGGTGCGCGCGAACGCGGTCGCACCGACGTCCATCCGCACGAGCGCCAACCTCGCGTCGATGGGAACGACGGCTCGTTATGTGGAACGCGAGGAAGTCGCGGATGTCGTGCTGTTTCTCTGTTCCGACGCGGCGCGGCGCATCACCGGACAGGTGATTCACCTGGCGTAAGGGGACGGGATGCCTTGCCGCGCCAGGGCGCGCCTTCCACTTTCCGAGTATGCGCATTCTCGTATGACACTCGCGGTGCGACGGCGTCCCGCTCAGCGCGCGGTCATCCTGGATCGTGCGCTCGAGGCGCTTCCGCTCTTCCGATTGAGCGATTCCTCCGACGATGCGGCGGTGTCCTACACGTCGGACGACGGCGGTCGCTGGCGTGTGCTCCCCGCGCCAGGGGATCGCCTGCCGGGGACGTTCGATCAGGACGTGTACGTGGAACTGATGCATCGCTACAGCGAAGCGGGAATGCCCGCCGATGGCGTCGTCAGCTTCACGCTGCATGCGTTTCTGCGCTCGATGGGCCGCCGTGCGGATGGCAGAACCTATGAGCAGCTGCGCGGAGCGCTCACGCGCCTCGAGCGCACGATCCTCGAATCGTTCGGGATCTACTTCGACGCGCGCCTCAAGGAGGCAGCGGACGGGCGCTTCACGATATTGAGCGCGGTTTCGATTGACCGGCGCCGGCTGACGGACCGCGAGCAGCTCACGCTGTTTCCCGCCCTCGCGAGCGGGGAGCCGGGTGACGCGCGCGTCCTGGTTGCCCCGGTGATGCGCGCCAACATCACGGCACGCCACACCATTACCCTGTCCGCGCCGCACTACTTCGCGCTGTCATCGCCGGTGGCGCGCCGCCTCTATCGGCTGCTCGAGGTGGCGCGCGAGGAAGGCAAGGTGACCTGGCGGATTTCCCTCGAACGGCTGGCGGAGCAGCTCCCGCTCGCACAGCGGTATCCGTCGCACCTGCAACGGGTTCTGCAGCCAGCACACGAGATGCTCATCGCCGCCGGGTTGCTGCGCGACGCGGCCATCCGGCAGCAACACCGCGAATGGTACGTGGACTATGTCGTCGGGTCCCGCGCGAGCTGACTGTGCCGCAGCGCACTGACGGGCGAGCCGTTCGCGCGTCATTCTTGCAAGCCTCGCATCGCATCAATAACACCCCCCCCCCGGGAGAAGACACATGGCAACGAAGCTCGACAAGACGATCAAGCGGGAGCTGGAGATGGACGGGCAGGCGTACATGGTCGCGATCTCCCCTGAGGGAATTAAGCTGACACAGAAGGGCTATCGGAAAGGACGCGAGATGACCTGGCGCTCGTTGTGGGCGGGCGGTTCCGAGGAAGGCGGCTCGGGGGGGGGATCTGGCGCCGGCGGTTCGAGCGGTGGGATGTAAGAGAATTGGATGATCACGCCGGCGTGGGAACGTTTCTCGCGCGCGGCGCGTATGCTCTTGAGGTGACGCGCGCTCCTTCCCTTTGACCGTCATGACTCGTATGGCTCGCTTCCGTAAGGTCGTCGTCGTGGGTATCGCCCTCCTTCCGCTCGTGGCGGGCGGGTTTCTGCTGCAGGCGAAATCCACGCGCGACAGCGCGCGACTCTTCGATCAGGTGCTCAACCTGGTATCGGATCGTTTCGTGGACACGGTGAACAGCTCGGCGTTGTACGAAAAGGCCGCACGCGGTCTCGTGAACCAGCTACAGGATCCGTACAGCGAATTGCTCGCACCGAAGGAGGTTCGCACCTTCAGCTCGCGCACCGGCGGCCGGTACGGCGGCGTTGGCATGCAGATCGAGGATCAGCAGGGGAACATCACGGTGAGTCGTGTCTTCCCGCACACGCCGGCGGAGCAGGCGGGCATCCAGGAAGGCGACCGGATCATCTTCGTGGACACGTCCTCCACGAAGGGATGGTCAACGTCGCAGGTGTCGGATGCCCTGCTCGGCGCGCCAGGCACCAAGGTTACCGCGCGTTTCGCGCGCCCCGGCGTCGTGGAGCCGATTCAGGTGCGCTTCACGCGTGCCGAGATTCACATCCCGGCCGTGCCGTTCGCGCTGATGCTCGAGGGCGGAATCGGGTACATCCCGGTGCAAACGTTCAACGAGCTCGCCACCGACGAGGTCGAAGCGCAGCTCGCGCGCCTGGCGCGCGAAGGGGCACGCAGCATCGTGCTCGATCTGCGCGACAATCCGGGCGGGATTCTGGATCAGGCGCTGTCGATGAGCAATCTCTTCCTGCCGCAGGGGAAGGAGCTCGCCAGCGTTCGCGGTCGCACTGAATCGCAGACATACGTGGCGCGCGAGCGACCGGTGGCGCCTTCAATCCCTCTCGTGGTCATGGTGGACGGATCCTCCGCCTCCGCGTCTGAAATCGTGGCGGGCGCGCTCCAGGATCATGATCGCGCGCTCATCGTCGGCACGACCTCCTTCGGCAAGGGATTGGTGCAGACGCTCTTCCAGCTCGACGGCGGCTACGCGCTCAAGATGACGACGGCCAAATGGTTCACGCCGAGCGGCCGTTCGATCCAGAAGGAGCGCAAGCTCGTGGACGGACGACTCGTCGAGCTCCCGGCGGATTCCACCGAGTCGGACAGCGCCAAGAAGCAGCGGCCGGTATTCCGCTCGGACGCCGGACGCATCGTGTACGGCGGCGGCGCCATCACCCCCGACGTGACCGTGCCATCGGACACGCTGACCACGGCCGAGCAGCTGCTGGCGAAGACGCTCGCACCGAAAGTGCAGCAGGTGTACGTGACGCTGTACGCCTTCGCGCTGGAACAGAAGGCGCAGGTGAAGCCGAACTTCACTGTGACGCAGCCGTGGCGCGACGAGTTCTACAACCGCCTTCAGAAGGCGGGCGTAAAGCTCGAGCGGGAGCAGTACGACGCCGGGAAGGGCTACATTGACCGCCTCATCGCGAATCGCGTCGCGCGGTTCGCCTTTGGCGACTCCACCGCGAAGCGGCGCGAGATCGCCGACGACACGCAATTGCTGCGCGCAATGGAATTACTACGCAAGGGACAGACGCAGAAGGATCTCTTCGCACTCGTCCCTGTAACTCGCGCGAACTGATATACGGGTGCTCGCATCGGGGACAGCACGCAGGCGGGCGGGCCACTGTTGGCCGGCCCGCCGTTCATCCGCACTCCTGCTCCCACCTCGTGTGGCGCCACGCCGCACACTTCCATTAGAATGCCGCATGCGTTCATCATTTTCCGCCGCCGTGCTCGCTATGGTGGCCGTGATTGCTTCGTGCGTCCGCCCTGCGCAACCACATCGCACGGTGGCGTCGGCCTCGGCCTCTGACGCGCGCCTCATTGCCCCACAGCCCGGCGAGCCCCGGCTCGCGAATGTTCGCCAGCTCACCCACGGCGGAGAAAACGCGGAAGCGTATTTCAGCGCTGACGGACTCCAACTCATCTTCCAGTCCACGCGCGACGGACGCCGCTGCGACCAGCAGTACACCATGCGCACGGATGGATCGGGGCTGCGTCGCGTCTCTTCCGGTGCGGGGAAGACGACGTGTGGCTACTTCTACGCAAACGACCAGCGCATCCTGTACGCGTCCACGCATGCGGCCGACACCACCTGCCCGCCGCGTCCCGATCCGTCGCGCGGGTATGTATGGCGCCTCGACCCGTTCGATCTGTTCACCGCGAACGCCGACGGCTCGGATCTGACGCGCCTCACGAACTACGGCGTCTATACCGCCGAAGCCACCGTTTCGCCCGATGGCCGGCGCATCGCTTTTACTTCGCTCAAGGACGGCGATCTCGACATCTACTCGATGAACGTGGACGGCACGAACGTCCGCCGCCTGACGAGCGCGCCGGGTTATGACGGCGGTCCCTTCTTCTCGCCCGACGGAAAACACATCGTGTATCGTGCGCACCACCCGCCCGACAGCGCCTCGCTCGCCGCGTACCGAACGCTCCTGGGCGACCGCATGATTCGGCCGAACCGCATGGAGATCTGGGTCATGGACGCTGACGGGAGCAACCAGCGGCAGATCACCGCACTCGGGGGCGCCAACTGGGCGCCGTTCTTCGCCCCCGGCGGACGACAGATCATCTTTGCGTCCAACTACCGCGCTCCACGCACCGGCAATTTCGATCTGTATCTGATCAACCTCGACGGTACTGGACTGGAGCAGATCACAACGAGCGCAACGTTTGACGGCTTTCCCATGTTCAGTCCCGATGGCCGACAGCTGGTGTGGGCGTCAAACCGGAACGCAGTGAGCGAGGGGGAGACGAACGTGTTCATCGCGGAGTGGCGGTAGGAGCGGGGACTGGGGACCCGCCTCTACCCCCCAACCCGACCACTCTCCAAATTCAAGATCCTCTCTCCGGAGCGCAGCATGGGCTTCCTCGTCGCCCTTCTCGTGATTCTTCTGTTCGGCGTATTCCTCGTGACCAGCTCGTTCAAGATCGTCGGGCAGGCCGAGGTGATGGTTATCGAGCGGCTGGGAAAATTCCATCGTCTCGCGCGCTCCGGCTTCAACGTGCTGATCCCGTTCGTCGAGCGTCCCAGGACGATCAACGTGCACTACTTCGAAGCGGCCGGCGGTGGCGCCAAGAAGATCACCGCGGGCTCGACGGCACGCATCGACCTGCGCGAACAGGTGCTCAACTTCCCGAGTCAGCCGGTCATCACCAAGGACAACGTTACGATCGATATTGACGCCGTCCTGTACTACCGAGTCGCCGACCCGCAAAAGGCGACCTATGCCATTCAGAATCTCCCCTATGCGCTGGAAACGCTAACCAAGACGACGCTGCGCAACATCGTCGGCGACATCGAGCTGGATCAGACGCTGGCCAGTCGCGACATGATCAACCAGCGCATGCGTGAAGTGATCGAGGAAGCGTCCATCGGATGGGGCGTGGACGTCACGCGGGTCGAGCTGCAGGCGATCGAACCGCCGCGCGACATTCAACAGTCCATGGAATTGCAGATGCGCGCCGAGCGCGAGCGGCGCGCGGCGGTCACCAACGCCGAGGCAGGCAAGCGCGCGGCGATTCTCGAAGCGGAGGGCATCCGCGAGTCGCAGATCAGCAAGGCGGAGGGTGAGAAGCAGGCCTCCATCCTCCGCGCCCAGGGTTTGGCGGAAGCGCGACTGGCGATGGCGCTCGCCGAAGCCGAAGCCATTGGCCGCATCGCGGCCGCGCTCCCCGAAGGTCAAGCCGCCATGTACATGCTCGGCCTCAAATACCTCGAGGCCTTGCCGGGAGTCGCGCAGGGGCACGGGACCACAATCTTCCTGCCTGCCGAAGCATCGGGCGTGCTCGGCGCCATCGGTGGCATGAAGGAGATGCTTTCACGAAGCGCGGGCGGTCCCGCGGCTGGCGCTCGTCAGGCAGGCGGGGCGGGCTATCAGCCGTCGTCGCGCCCGCCGACGGTGCGAACGACGATGCTGGACGTCCCCAAAGACAAACCGACCGACCGGTAATGGCGTGAAGCAAGGCGGGATTACGCGAGAGCGCGCGGAGCGCATCGCGCGCGCGCAGGCGTGCGCGAATTGCGGTGAGTACAGTTACAAGAAGCTCGCGGTCAAACCCGCCGCCGAGGCGCACCGCAAGGAGTTCAACGAGCTCTGGCACGCCGTCATGGTGTGCGGCGTCTGCGACGTGCATCAGGAGCTTGGTATCGACGTGGACGGCGACGTCGTGTACGTGAGCTGACGGTCACCCCACGACGATGCCTCCGCTGGACCTCTCCCGCCTTGGCGTAGGCGACCGCATCCAGCACGAACTGCTGGTGTGTGAGCGCGCGAACAAGACGACGGCGACGGGTGATCCGTTCGTCATCCTCACGCTCGGCAACGCCTCCGGACGGCTGGAGACGGCTCCCATCTGGAGCAACCAGCTCGACTGGGTCGGCGGCGCCGAGCGCGGTACTGTCGTTCAGGTGATCGGAGCGATCTCCGCGTACGGAAAGAATGGCGTGGTGAAGCGCCAGGTGCAGCTCTCCGGCCCCGTGCGCGTGATCCCACGGGAGCTCGTGGATGCGCACGACTTCCTTCCCGCGATCTCCGAAGATCGCACGAAGATCTGGGACTGGATCGATCGGGCGCGGGGGGACGTGCAGTCGCCGACACTGAGCCGCGTCCTCGACCTGTTCTTCACCGACGACGACTTCCGTGTCCGCTTCGAGCGAACGCCGGGGTCCACCGCCGGCCATCACGCCAGAATCGGCGGACTGCTGCTGCACGTGTACGAGGTGTGCTCCATCGCACGACATACCGCCAGGACGATGCGGGCGAACGTGGATCTGGTCGTGACCGGCGCGCTGCTGCACGACATCGGGAAAGTCGAGGCGTACAGCGTTACGCCGACTGGTTTCGCGTTCACGCCGAGCGGACACCTCGTCGGCCATGTCGTTCTCGGCTCTCTGATGTTGGAGCGAACGCTGTGCCGACTCTCGCCACCCTGCATCGAGTCGCAGATTCTCGAGCTGCATCACTTCATCCTCTCCCATCACGGGTCGCTGGAATTCGGCAGCCCTGTGAGGCCCGCGACGGTGGAAGCGGAAATCGTGCACTGGGCGGATGAAACATCGGCCAAGACCAATGACATGCTGGAGTCGGTTGGCGACGCGGAAGGCTTTCTCTCTGGCGGCGAGATCTCCGACAAGAAGTTCTGGCGCGTGAATCGCAGAGTGTGGCGGCGTCCGCACGGCTGGGAGTGATCGGCCGGAGGCCTCCCCCCTTTCCCTGATCGCCATGACGCGTCCTTCAGCGTTGCTCCTCCTCGGCGTGGTGGTGCTGTTCCCCCCGTTCGCGCCCACCGCGCGCGCGCAGGATCCGCTTTCCACGTACAGCGACGCGTTCGAGGCGCAGGTCACCCGGACTCAGCCGGTGATTCGCTACACCGTCAGCGTCGATCCCGAGGATCTCACGGCGTATCGGGTCGAGATGCGAGTCCGCAACGCACCCAGCACGTTGCATCTTGCGCTCCCCATCTGGGCGCCGGGCGCCTATCGAGTACCTGGGTTCTCGAGGTGGCTACGCGACCTGGCCGTCCGGAGCGGCGATCGCGAGGTGAGCATCACCCCCGTAGACAGTTCCTCGTGGCGCGCCGACATCGTGGGAGGCGAGGCGACGGTCAGCTACACGGTTGGCTGGGCGTCACCCCTCGTGGGGTCCACACCGAACAATCGCAGCTTCCTCACCGCCACGGGCGGACTCGTGGATGGCCCGGCGACGTTCCTGTACATGAGCGGCGCACCCGCGCACAAACTCGTGCCTGCGCATGTCACGTTCGATCTGCCCGAGGGGTGGCGCATCGCCACCGGTCTCGTTCCCACCGCGGACCCCCAGACCTTTTTCGCGCCGAGCTACGACGTACTCGTCGATTCGCCCACGCTCGTCGGCGCGCTCCGCGTGTGGATGTTCGACGTTGATGGGGTGCCGCATCGTGTCGCCTATTGGCCCCGCCCGAGTGCCGCGCCGTTCGACACCGCAGCATTCGTCGCGAGCGCCGAACGCGTCGTGCGCACCGCACGCGATATTTTTGGACGCTTACCCTATCGCGAGTACACCTTCCTGTACGTGGATGGAGCGGGAGGCGGGTTGGAGCATCTCAACTCGACGACGATCGGCGCGCGCAGCGAAGTGCTGTCACTCAGTCCCACCTCGCGGCTCTCCGTCACGGCGCACGAGTACGTGCACACCTGGAACGTGAAACGCGCGCGTCCCGTCAATCTTGGCCCCTTCGACTACCAGCGCATCGCGCGGAGCAACAACCTCTGGTTCAGCGAAGGGATGACCAGCTTCTTTTCCACCGAAATCCAGCGTCGCGGCTTCTGGACCGAGGAGCAGGCGAAGACGTCGCTTGCCGCGTCCATCGCGGAATACCTCGGCAACCCCGCGCGCACGCGTGTCTCCCCCGCGCGCTCGAGCTGGACGACGTGGGATCCTCCCTCGGTGAACGGCGGCTACAGCATCTCGTACTACCTCACCGGTGCGCTGATCGGAGAAATGCTGGAGTTGAAGCTGCGAGACGCCACGGGCACGCGTCGCGGGATGGATGACGTGATGCATCGCGTGTTCGACAGGTACGCCGCCGCGCGCGGATTCACCGACGCACAGCTGGAAGCGACGATCGCCGGGGTTTGCGGCTGTTCCATGCGCACATTCTTCGCGAACTACGTCGTCGGGACGCGGCCCTTCGACTTTGATCAGTACCTCGCGCTCGCCGGATGGAAGGCGGTGGTGGATCGTCGTCCCGCAACGGACAGCGCGGGAGCGGTGCTCGCCGATCTGCGCGTGCGCCTATCGCCGCTCTCCGGTTTCGGCAGCTCGAGCAGTGGCGGGATCGCACGTGCCACCTTCTCGATCTCGGATCCATCGAGCGTGTGGGGACGCGCCGGCCTCGTAACCGGCGACGCTGCGGTCACGGTGAACGGTCGCCCGGTCGCAACAGCGGACGAACTGACGCGCGCGCTCGCCGGCGCGAAGATCGGCGACGTGGTGCCCGTTGAATACGAGAGAGCAGGAGCGCGACGGACCGTGCAGGTCGCGCTCACTGGCTACGACGTCGTGCGTGTCCGCATCGAGGAATTGCCCACCATCACGCCCCGGCAGCGGGCTGTGCGCCGTGTGTGGATGACGGGACGCTAGACGCGGCGTACGGAGACAAGCATCACCCCTCGGGCCAGAGCTGTTTTCGGGAGTACTTCGTTCCGAACACTGCGCGCAGCGTGGCGTTAGGATCGTCCGTGCGCACGACGGCGTCCAGCCGCGGCGCCAATTCCAGCGGCTGCGTGAAACGCCGATAGCGTGCGTATCCATGGCAGAAGCACAGTGGTCCCTTTCGGCTGAGTCGCCCGAGCGCGAAGTCCGGCACCCCGAGCAGCGCCGCGAGCCAGAACGCACCGAGCGTCCGAGGCCATCGCAGGTCTTCGGCTCTCGCACCATGGGGGAGTGAGCCGTGTTTTCCCCACTGAACGTCCACCGCCGGGACGCCCTTGCCACGCCAGTCGGCGTGGAGAACGTCCTGGTGCCAGAACGTCCAGAGCCTCACCGGGGCATTGGCGTCGTCATACTCGACCCAGACGACTTCCTGGTCGGTAGGAACGGTGAAGGGAATCCAGGCACCGTGAACATCGTCGCGCCAGAGCAGATGGTATGCGATGAGGCGCCGGGCGGGGTGCACGACCGCGACGACCCGCGTGAGGCGGAACGATTCATCCGGTTGGAGGTACAACACGGGCGCCAGTTTGCCCGCGAGACGCGCGATCGAGTCGGTGGAAGGGATGGATCCGGGGAGGCGCTCCGGTCGCGGCGGAATGTGCGCGCGTGGCCCGCACGCCGTGAGGGCGAAGGCGAGCAGCATAGAGGCCGCGCCGATGGTTCGCTGCAAATCTGCCCCCCAGTTGGATTTAAGCCTTTTGGTGGTTACTTTTCGATGTTCTACGCTCCGATCACTGTCCGACCGGATGCGATTGCTGTGACTCTTGGAGGGGCTCCATGCGTAAACCGCGACCGAACACGTACAACCCCGCTCAAGCGCTGCATCTGATTGCCAACGACCGAAGCGGTTCGCCGCTCAGCTGTCCTTCATGCTCCGGTTCGATCGAGCGCGACCCGACCGAAATGCCCCCGCCGCCGCGCTCGCACGTCACCTTGCGCTGCACCCGCTGCGGACGCCTCGCGCGGTACGTTGCCGGCGCCGCCTAGACTCCGATTGATCGCTGGTGCGGTCCGGCTCCCGTGTCTGTGCACAAAACTTGCCTCTTTGTAGTTCCCGCCTCCGGCCGCTCGCTGGAGGGAGCAGGTTCGAGATCACGTAGGCGAGCGTACGCGCCCGGCCAGGCGGATCATGTCACAGTCAGCCCCAGTACAGGAAGAGGAAGCGTACCATGGCTCGCATCACCGGCACCGTGAAGTGGTTCAACGACGCGAAGGGATTTGGCTTCATTTCGCGCGAAGGCGGACCCGACGTGTTCGTTCACTTCAGCGCGATCTCGGGGTCCGGCTTCAAGTCGCTCGCCGAGGGCGATCGGGTCGAGTTCGAGATCGTGCAGGGTCAGAAAGGCCCACAAGCAGCCGACGTCACGAAGGCGTAGGCGCCCGCTCACTGATCTCCGCGGAGCCCCGGCCATCGCCGGGGCTCCGCGCATTTCGGGGAGTATCGCCGCAGGAATCGGGGATAGCGGGCGAAACCGCTGGCCTCGTTGGTCGTCCTAGCATCATGAGTTCTCGCGTCCCTGCCCTCCTGCGCTCTCAGCCCAGCTGCATCGTCAGGCATCGTCGGATCACGCCATCACGCGCGGGGTACATTCGTGGGTTCTGATGGCGGCGGTGGCGGGAATGACGAGGAGGCGGCGATGATTCCGGGCGCGGTATGGTATACTCGGGAGTTGCCCGGCGGCGGGTACGTCATCGTCGAACAGGTTGACGCTCCCGCTCCGCGCCTTCGAGCGCGCGTGTTTGTGGAACGCCGCGTGGATGCCGGACGGCGCGCCGGGCATACGCCCCCTGTCGTCGCAGAAGCCGAAGGCGACTCTCGCGACGCGTTGCTGGAGGCGTTGCGCGAGATTGCGGCGAGCAACGTCGAGGTGGCGACAGCGCTGCGCCGTTGGCAGAAGCGGCAGAGTTGAGGGAAATAGCGGGCGACGATAGCCAAACAACGAGGTGTCAGTTATCAGTTATTGGTTCTCAGTGATCGGTCAACGGATGAACTGACGACTGACGACTGACGACTGACGACTGAATACTGACGACTCGCCCTTCCACGCCCACTCCAATCTCTCCACCGCATGGATGACAAACAGCTCGCGAAGCTGATCCGCAAGAACGCCGAGAAGGCCGCGCAGCCGTCAAAGCTGCGACCGGCGCGGGCCTATGACACGACCATTCCCGCGCGTGAAGAGGATGACGCCGACGCCGAGCGCGCGCGTCTGTTCGATGAGATGAAGAAGCGCGAGTTCTAGCAGCCGCTGTCGTTAAACGGGGTCCAGCCTTGATCGCGCGCTACTGGCGGTCGTCGCCGGATGCAGCACCCCGGCGCAAACCGACGCCGCGTGTCACGAGTGGCGGAATGCTGATGGGAAGCACGCCGACGATCGGCTCCAGGCCGAGGAGGGCGCGCGCCGCGGCGTACTGGGAGTGCGTGTCGACTCCCCACCCCACCACATACGTCCCGACTTCCGGCATCTGTTGCAGGATGTAGGGTGTCCCGAAGCTGACCACCACCGTCGGGCCCGGCCGGCGCGCGCGCGCG
>JANNOC010000672.1:0-4107 GCA_031398865.1 Gemmatimonadota bacterium
CGCCACTATGACGCCTTCAACGCGGTCTACCGGACGTACTTCACAAAGGAGTTCCCCGCGCGCGCGTTCCTGGGATCCGGGGGTCTTCTGTTCGGAGCCCGGTTCGAGGTGGTGGGCGTCGCGGTGAAGCGCTGACCTCGCTCAATAGAAACCCATGGCGCGAACACCGATTCATCCCGGAGAACACCTCGCAGAGCAACTGAAGGCGCTTGAGATGAGCGCCGCAGAACTTGCTCGCCGCCTCGCCGTGCCCACGAATCGAGTGACGGCAATCATGAAGGGGAAGCGGGCGGGCGCTGAGATCGAGTCTCTCCCGACGCTCAGCGCGCCATAGAGCCCTGAGTTCATCCGAAAGCCGTCGCCCAGAAGACGCTCAACGTTGACGAGTCTCACGATCCCGCGATCGTCGTTCACGTAGTCGCCAAAACTTCAGGTCGTCCACGTTGGCGGCGGGACTTCGGCTCGTTCACGTAACCGCCGGAAGGCGCCTTTCTTCGAGCGGATCCTTGTCGGATTCGCTCGGGTCAGTGCTGGCATAGGTCTATTCCTGGCCTTCGCAATCGGGTTTCCAGGCATCCTCTATCTGAACGGCGGTGATGCGGTAGTCGCCTTGGCTGGGCCCCAAAGTACAGGCTGGTGGCTAGGAGCGGGGGTCTGCTGGATCATCGCCTCAGGCATCCTCGGTGCAGTGCGAGTGGAAAATGGGCCAAGTCATGAGTGAGCCGTCGTAGCCTGATAGTTGGGCCGGGCAGGCGGGAAGTGTCCTGACATGACTGGTATCCAAGCCAAAGCGCGTGAGCTCTTGATCGCCCACATCTCGCGGTTCGCGACGTATCACGGACAGAAGGAGACGATGACCTGGGGCGCGGCCACACTCCACGTAGTGGCGGTGTCCATCCTGCTTGGCACGGGGCGGGGGCCCTTTTGGCACTTGGCGCCCTGGTGGAAATTCTGGCCGTTTGTCGCGCTCCTGGCCGGTACCGCCTTCATCGCTTTCAGGTTCGTGAAGCGTCAGTTCGATCGCCGCCACGCAGCTGCGAAACTAGTGAACGCCTGTAGCAACGTGCTCACGCGCTGGGTCCTCAATGAGCCGGAGCACGATTCGTGCGCCCTCGTCCGACTGGGTGAGTACGGCTTCGCGTCTGATGGCAAGGACTGGCAGGTGATGCCAAAGGCCGTCATTGAGGAGCTCCGGGAAGTCAGGCAACTGGAGACCCCGAAGTGCGGGCAAGGTGGACTGAAACGCTGGTTGCACGACGACCAGAATCTGACATAGTTGACGATGGTCGCCTGGACTGTAGTCGGTATTGCCCGGCTCTTTCTCGCGTGGCGACCCTTCGCGGAGGCGATCGCCCATTGGGGTCTTTAGCATGCGTGCGTTCTGGGCTATGACCTATCGAGTGCTGGCGGACCTGACAGTAGGTGTTCACCTCCTCTTCATTTTGTACGTCCTGGGTGGAGGCCTGCTGATCTGCCGCTCCCGCTGGCTCGCGATTCCGCACCTGGCCTGCGTTGGGTGGGGCGTCTACATAGAACTCGCGTCTGACGCCGTGTGTCCCTTGACGCCCTTGGAGAATCGTCTGTTGAAGCTAGCCGGCGAAGCGGGATACTCGAATGGCTTTGTCGAGCACTATCTCCTTCCGATCCTGTATCCCGCGAGTCTGACCCCCGAAGTCCAATGGGCCCTGACAGGGCTGGTGGTCCTGATCAACACGCTCGTTTATGGCGTAGCTTGGAACCGTGTGCGCCGCCGTCGAACAATCGGATGAAGCCCATCGAGTACGAGATCCGCCGCGCAACTCCATCGGATGCCGACGATATCGCGGCGGCACACGCTGATTCGATTCGCTCGATCGGGCCCCGGTTCTACGCCTCCGAAACCGTAAGCGATTGGGGCTTAGGGTTGACGAGTGACCTCTACGTGAAGGCCATGGAATGTGGCGAGGCCTTCTGGCTCGCCGTTGGTGGGCCGGGCGGTGAACGGGCGGTGCTGGGGTTCTCATCGCACAGGGTCGATGAGAAGCAGCATGGGACGTCCGTCTATGTCAGGGGTGCAGCCGCCCGACGGGGGATAGGTTCAGCGTTGTTCCGGGTTGCCGAAGCCACTGCGAAACGCGCAGGCGCAACGAGCCTTGTCATCGATGCGTCACTTGCCGCGGTCGACTTCTACGGAGCGCACGGGTTCGAAGAGGTCGGCCGTGGAGAACATCGACTCCAGTCTGGACACCTGATGCCCTGTGTCTACATGAGGAAGACTCTGCCGCCGAGTGAGGCTGGGGGCCGTCGAACAAGCGGATGAAGCGGACGAAATCCCCTCGCCTCGCCTTCGGCTCGGCGTGCTCGCCCTTCGGCGAGCACCGGGCGCTCGCAGCTCATCCGCAGGGTGTTCTACGGATAGCGCAGCGATGACGAGGTGGCTTTGGGAGTGAATCCTGCTCAGGCGGAAGGATCCCCCCCCGGCGGGCTCTCCAAAGGCGCTGCTTCTGGCTCAGCCCTTTCGGTACGATGAGCTTATGGATCGCGTTTCCGAAGATGCCGCGCACACGAAGATCAAAGACCTGGACGGGCGGGAGCACGAGCTCAAGGAGACCTGGGCGCGACGGCCGGCAGTGCTCGCCTTCGTCCGGCACTTCGGCTGACTCTTCTGCCGCGAGCAGGTGGCGCAGTTGCGTCGCGAAGTCGACACCATCCACGCGCACGGAGCGGAGCTGGTCGTGATCGGTAACGGGAACCGGCACTTCGCGGGCGCGTTTCGGGAGGATCTCCAGCTCGACACGCCGCTCTACGTGGACACGACGCGCGCTTCGTACCAGGCGCTGGGCATGAAGCGCGGCATCGCGCGCACCCTCGGCTCCTGGCGCACGTGGGCGAACATGCTGCGCGCTCTGCGGGACGGCCTTCGTCAGAAGCGCGTGCGAGTGATTGTGCGCTGGTGGTATCGGTCGGTACCGGTACTCGTGCCCGGCACCCAGGGCGATGCCTGGCAACTCGGCGGCGTGCTGGTGGTGCTCCCCGACGGCCGCATGCCGTACCGCTACCTGAGCGCTGTCGCCGGCGATCACCCGCCGGTCAGTGGAGTGCTAACCGCGCTGGAAGCGGCCACGCGGTAGCAGCGGGAAGGTCGTGAGGAACGACTTGAAGCAAGCTTCCCCAATTCTCTACAAAGGGTGGCTCATACCTGTGGATCTTCAGCCCGCCACGCAGGACCTACCCGCGCCGGTGGAGCACGTAGGAGTGGGCACGCGCGGGCGTCGTGGGGAGGGCCTTCTGGGATCGAGGATTCCGCGGCAATGGAGGCTAGGGCTGCGGCCAAGATCGGCTTCGCAGGAGTGAGTGAACAGCCGGGGACATCGTTGACAAAACGTCCGGGGACATAGTCAATGCTCTCGGCGTAGAGAAGTGGACGGCTGGTGTCACGAACGGCTGGGCAATCCCGCAGCTTGTCACCGGTGGTACGGCGGCCCGTGAGGTCACGCGCGCCGTAGGCCGACGAGCATCTGGATGATTCTCGTGAGCTTGCGCTTCGCTTGGGTCGCATCGGCGAATGTGATGTGACGGTTGACGCGGAGGAGGTCGATCGCGGCGGCGCATTCCATCGCGGAGCCTTGGGCGATCGAGAAGAAGTGGAGGCGGTCGCGGCGCGATCTTCGTCCACAGCCCTCCGCAAAGTTCAAACAGGTGGAGGCTGCGGCGCGTTCGAGTTGATCGCGTAATGAGTGCCTTGTGGCGTGCGTCAGTGCCGGAACGAGAGCGGCGAATTCGAGTGCGATTCTGTAGACATCTAATCGCTCATGATCGAGCAGCGGAGCTTCGGGCGCGACGGGAGTGGTGGGCGCGGCGGTTGCGTTTCTGGATGGCTCCGCTTCGCGGACCCCTCCAGCGCAAGGTCGCTGGCGCTCGTTTGTCTCGGGCGTGAGATTCAATGCGGGACTCCATTAAAAGAGTGACGGCCCAATCGCCGTCCTCACCCTGACGGACGGCGATTTGCGCGACGCGTGGAGTCCCGCACTCTCACGCCCGAGATGTAGCAACCGACGCCTGCCCCGGGATAACGAAGAGCTTTAGGGGTGACCACCACTCAACGCCCGCGAGGTGTGCGATTCGCCC
>JANNOC010000701.1:0-2514 GCA_031398865.1 Gemmatimonadota bacterium
CGCTGGGGCACCGACGGGTGAGAAGGCGCGGTGAGCCGAGGCCCGCGCGACGCTCGAGCATAACGCGACCGGCGGCTACCTGTCCACCGTCCGCAGCCACTGTGACACTCTCATGCGCACCTGCATGGGCGCGGACTGAACGCCGGCGGGCGGCGTCACGGTGGACCGCACACTCATCGTGGTGCGTGAATCCGTCATCCAGCCGCGACGGCGATCAATCACCATCGTTCCGGTGACCGTCCCGGTCATTTGCTGCGTCATTCGCTCGCCGGCCTCCGGCGCATCATCACGCGACAGGACGGCACGCATGGAGATATACGCGAGTTCCCCCCCCAGCGACGCGGAATCCAGTCGAAAGGTCGCCGTGAGAGAGCCGCCCGCCTTGGTTCCCGGTGCCGCCAGCGGTGTGCCGATGCCCCGCGTCCATGTATCGCCCACCGCAACCGGATGCGTCGGCAGCATGGCCGGCATCTGCGAAAACAGCTGCCGTGCCGTCGCGCCCAGCTTCTCCTCCTGGTCGAGGATCTCCGTCGCTCCATTGGCCGACACACGCATGCGAATCTGCTTGCCACGCAGTTCGCGCCGGGCACGCTCGACCCAGTCGGGGGTGTAGCCATTCGTGGTAATCGCGACGGAATCGGTCGTCATGACAATGATGGCGCCTTGCTTCTCCATGCGCTTCACCACGACATGGCCGAGCACGGCCATCCGGGTTCGCACAATGACCGAGTCCACGCTTCCGGCGGTGGACGTGACCTCTTCGACTTCCTGATCGAGCGCCATCCGGAGTGTGTCGCCGACGCGTGGCTGGATTCGCAGCACGATCCCCGGACGTTGCGCGCCGGCGCTCTGCAGGGCACCGCCGAGAAGGAGCGCGTACACCAGGCCACAGTGCGCGACTGCTCGCCACAGTCCTCTGGACGAAGAGAGCTTCATGCTAGTGGATGACGGACCATCAACTGTCCCTTCTCGAGAGTAGCAAAGCTGATGCGCGTGTCGGGACGGAGCACCGCGGAGCCCGGGGTCGCGCGCTCGTCGGCGTCCATCCGCCCGAAGAGCGATGTCCCCGGGTTCCCCACGACCCGGCGATGCACCCGCGAGCGGAACTGCTGCGCGCCGAGGAGGACGAGTCCCAGCATGGCGACGTCCACCATGTACACCGTTCGGTTGGCGAAGCTCCCAAAAAGCGACCGGACACACCCAACGCCTGAAGATATTCGTCGGACCCGGCATTGGCAGCGGCGCGACCGCGGTGCTCGCTGAAGAGAGCGACGACGACGCATTTCGCACAACTGTTTCCGAGGAGCCCGCAGAGTCGTCTCTACCGGAAGGCGCTGGCGCCCGCCACCTGCCTGACGATATGGCACCGCGCGCCCCGAAACTTGCATGGCTCCTCGGCGCACGGTACGTTGCCATCGCCCCTCCAACACGCTCCATGGACGCTGCGCGCGCTCGCCGACAGGACAGACCATCGCGGGCCCGAGGTGTCTGCTCACTGCGACGGCTTCCTACTTCATGACGCGATTCGCGCTTCTCGCGAGCATCCTGCTTCTCGTCCTCGGCTGCGACAAGGCAAAACAAGGGTTGGGCCGGGGCCTGGGTTCTGACGCGGCGGAGCCCGCCGGTGAGCCATTGGCGCTTTCCCCACGCCCCGGCATCCTCTTCCAGGTGTTCGGCGAGCGCGACGACCCGCGCATGATTCCTGTGGCCGCGATCGCAAACGGTTCGCTCAAGCAGATCAATCTCTCAATGCCGGATTGGCGCCAGTTCGACAGCCTGTTCGCGCGTTCCGGAATGCGCTATTCGGCATACCAGGGTGGCGTCGCGGCCGGGAAGATCACTGTGCGGCAGGGCATGTGGGAGAAGACGCAGGCGATCTATTCGCTCCCAAGCTGCAAAATGCTGACGCCGCTGGCCGCCGTCACGCTGGACGCCGGGCTGAAGGCAGGGTTTACCGTGGAGCTTTTCGCGACGTCCTATTCGCTCCGGACCGCGCCGAAGGGGAAGCCCATGGCGGCTGATGTCGCCGCCAAGGAAGGTCGCGTGGTGGGTCACGGGGTGGGCGAACGGTCCGGGCTGCAGCCCTCCACACTCGATTCGCTCGACTTCAACGTCCGCGCCATCAATACCGGCGCGACGGCCGAGCCGACGCTCGTGGTGGCGTTCGTGGATCCAGGCGCCGAGGCGGAAGACGAACGGGCGGAGACCGCGCACGTATTCGCCATCGCGGACCGCAAAGGGGCCGCGTACGTGCCGACGTTCGAGCATGGAGTGAGCGGTTCCGCCGCGAGCGCGGAGTTCTTCCGCTTCATCGACCACCTCGATGTCACCGGAGACGGTATTGACGAGATCATGCTGGAGCGGTGGCAGAACGACGGCGACACCTATCTCCTCGTCATGAAGTTCACCGGGGGCCGCTGGCAGGAGATTTACCGGGGACGGACCAGCTGGTGTCTGGATCAGAAGCGGTAGTGCGTGGACTGGAAGGGCAAGTTTTCAGTTTTCAGTTTTCGG
>JANNOC010000747.1:0-7024 GCA_031398865.1 Gemmatimonadota bacterium
CCCACGCTCGACCAGCTGCTGGCGGAGGTCGACAAGCTCACGGTGAGTCAATGCGCGGTGGCGGTGCGCGCGTTCACCCTCTTCTTCCTCCTGATCAACACCGCCGAGCAGTCGCATCGCGTGCGGCGGCGGAATGCGTACCTCAGCCGCGGTGTCGTCGATCCGCAGCCCGCGTCGGCTCTCTGGACGATGCGGCAGCTCCGCGAATTGGGATGTAGCGGCGAGGACGTCGAGAAGGCGATGCTGACCCTCGACGTACGCCCGGTGCTGACAGCTCACCCCACGGAATCAACCCGCAGCACCCTGCTCGGGCTGCAGGCGCGCGTGGCGGACAAGCTCCTCGCGCGCGAAGCAGCGCCGGCCGAGGACGTGAGGCTGATCGAGCAGGAGCTCGAGGGCGAGGTCGAGCTGCTGTGGCTGACCGCCGAAGTGAGGCAGGATCGGCCGTCTGTTCTCGACGAAGTGAGCACCGCCCTCTGGTATCTCGAGACGCGGCTTCTCGACGCCGGCTCGCACATGCAGACGGCGCTCGCCCTCGCGTTTGAGGAGGAGTTCTCGCGTCCCGCGGATTCGTTCCGCCTGTCTGTCCCCTTGCGGTGGGGAACGTGGGTCGGTGGTGACAGGGACGGGAATCCACACGTGACGCCCGACATCACCGTCGCCACCGCGCGTCGCGCGAGTCACGTCATGCTCGGCAGATATCTCGAGGCGCTGGACGAGCTGGTGCGCCGGCTCTCGCTCTCCGCCGGGATCGCGCCGCCGACCGACGCGCTCATGCGGTCGATCGAGAAGGACCGCCTGGTGCTTCACGACGTATGGGAAAAGAATCGTCTGCGCAACGCGGACGAGCCGCTGCGACTGAAGCTCAGCTTCATGTCAGCGCGCATCGCCGCGACGCGGAGACTCGTCGCGTCGCGCGATGCCGGGCATGCCCGCGACGAACCGGCGGCGTATCCCGGGGTGGATGCGTTCGAGGCCGATCTCCTGCTCGTGAGGAATTATGTGTCCGGCGCCGGAGCGATCCAGGCCTGCCGCACGACGCTCGATCCGCTTCTCGCCGGCGTGCGCGCGCACGGATTTCACGGGTTCATGATGGACGTTCGGGATCACTCCGACGTGCACGCCGCCGCCGTTGCGGATCTCATGGCGCAGGCCGGTCTGCCTGACGCGGATGGCGACCGGCTCCGCTCGATCCTGCTCGGCGGTCCTCGCCTCAGTCGGGTGGGAGTACACGTCTCGAAGGAGACGCGCCGCGTCATCGATACCTTCCGCGCGATTCAGACCGTGCAGGCCGAGACCGGCGAGCAGGCAGCATGCACCTATATAGTCTCGATGACCCGGTCGCCCGATGATCTCCTCCGCGTTCTCGTGCTGGCGCGGGAGGCTGGTCTGGTGGACCTCGCTGCCAGTATGCCCACCTCGCGCATCGATGTCGTGCCCCTCTTCGAGACACTCGACGATCTCGAGCACGCGCCGTTCGTGATGGGAGCGCTCCTCGACGACCCCGTCTACGTGCGGCAGCTCGACGCTCGCGGGCGACGGCAGGAGGTGATGATCGGCTACTCCGACTCGAGCAAGGATGCGGGAATCCTTGCGTCGTCGTGGGCGCTGTATCGCGCACAGGAGTCGCTGGCGGATCTGTTTCGTGATGCCGGCGTGGAGCTCCGGCTCTTCCACGGAAGAGGCGGAAGCGTGGGACGGGGAGGTGGCTCACCCGTGTACCGCGCGCTCGCGGCGCTTCCTCCCGGGACGACCGAGGGGCGGATCAAGATCACGGAGCAGGGTGAGATCATTTCACAGCAGTTCGGGCTGTTGCCTGTGGCGGAGAGGAGCCTGGAGGTGACGGCCTCGGGCACGCTGCTGCAGGGATTCACGGACTGGCGTCGGGGAGTCGATCCGGAGGAAATCGCCGAATTTCGCGAGGCGATGGATCGGCTGTCGGAGCGATCGCATGCCGTGTACCGCGACGTCGTGCACCACAGCGATGCGCTGTTCGCGCTCTTTCGCACCGCGACGCCGATCGACGAGCTGGCGAACGCGCGATTCGGGTCGCGCCCCGCCTATCGTCCCGGCGCGAAGGCGGGGATCGACGGGATTCGGGCCATCCCATGGGGATTTGGATGGACGCAGATCCGGCTGATGCTGACAGGGTGGCACGGTGTCGGCACGGCGCTCGGTGAGGAGGCTGCTCGCCCGAAAGGGCTCGCGAGGCTGCAGCGGATGGCGAAGAAGTGGCCTTTCTTCGATGATCTGCTGGCGAAGGTCGAGATGGTGTGCGCGAAGACCGATGTCGAGATCGCCCGCGCGTATGTCACGCATCTGGGCGGGGACGAGAAGCTGCTCGCGTTGCTCGTCACGGAGCTGGAGGGAGCGGTGGATGCGCTGCTCCGCATTCGCGGGCACGCACAACTGCTCGACGACAGTCTCGTGCTCCAGGCGGCGATTGCGCTACGGAATCCGTACGTCGACCCATTATCGCTGCTGCAGATCTCGCTGCTGCGGCGAAAGCGACATGAAGTGGCCTCCCATGGAGAGTCGCACAAGGAGATTGATGACGCGCTTGCGACGACGCTCAGCGGGATCGCGCAGGGGTTGAGGAATACCGGGTAGCACCGCATGACGGTGAATCCGGAAGAAGGATTGACGGCTCGCGATTCGTTCCACAAGATGAGCCCGTGATCGCGACATCTCCCCACATACGGCAAGACGCCTTCGGTCGCACGAGGGAGGGACGGGACGTCACATGCTACGCGCTGCAGCACGCCGGCGGCATGCGTCTCGAGCTGCTCGACTACGGCGCGATCGTGCGTTGTCTCGACGTGCCCGATCGCCACGGCCGGCTTCTCGACGTGGTGCTGGGCTACGACGATCTGGCGAGCTACGAGCTGGACCGTTGTTACATCGGCGCGGCAATTGGTCGTTATGCGAATCGGATCCGCGGCGGGACCTTCATCCTGGATGGGAGGAGGTACCACCTCTCCACGAACGACGGGCTGCATCACCTGCATGGAGGCGAGCGCGGCTTCGGCAAGGTTGTCTGGCGTGCGCGCCCATTCGAGGACGCTGAGACAGTCGGGGTGGTGCTGGAACACACGAGCCAGAACGGTGACGAGGGATACCCCGGTCATCTCGCCGTGCAGATCACGTACGCCCTCTCGACCTCCAACGTGTTCAGTGTGGACTATCGCGCCACTGCAGACCATCCCACCCCGGTGAATCTGACCCAGCACGCGTACTTCAACTTGTCAGGTGAGGGAACCGGTGACGTGCTCGACCATGAGCTGACGATCCACGCGGATTCGTTCACCGAGATCGACAGTGGCCTCCTCCCGACGGGGACGCTCGCGCCTGTCGAGGGAACCCCGCTCGATTTCCGCCGAGCCGAGCGGATCGGCGCCCGCATTCGAGACAGTCACGAGCAGCTTCGAATCGCCCAGGGCTACGACCACAACTTTGTCCTGGCCCACGCGCGCCGCGCGCTCTCGCCCGCCGCGCGAATCTTCGAGCCAGCGTCCGGGCTGGCGCTGGAGGTGTTCACGACCGAGCCCGGGATGCAGTTCTACAGCGGCAACTTTCTCGAGGCGATCCTCCCGGGGAAGCATGGGCATCGGTACGAGCGCCGCGCGGGATTTGCCCTCGAGACGCAGCATTTCCCGGATTCGCCGAACCACCCCGAGTTCCCTTCCACCATCCTGCGCCCGGGCGACGAGCTCCGCTCGCGCACGGAGTTCCGGTTCTCGGCACAATAGCGCATGTCCGAATTCCATTTGTCCGAGCACGTGCACCGCCGCTTCAATCCGCTGAAGGGGGAGTGGGTGCTGGTGTCTCCGCACCGCGCGCGCCGGCCCTGGCAAGGGCAGGTGGAAGAGCCTGAGCTCGAGACGCGCACGGCATACGACCCTGCCTGCTATCTCTGTCCCGGCAACACGCGAGCGGGCGGGGTGAAGAACCCGGAGTACACGGACGTCTTCGCGTTCGATAACGACTTTGCCGCGCTGCGCCCAGACACGCCCGAGGGACGGGTCGATGACACAGGCCTGCTGGTGGCGGAGGCGGAGCAAGGGATCTCCCGGGTGATCTGCTTCTCCCCGCGGCACGATCTGACGCTCGCCCGCATGGAGGTCCAGGCGATCCGGCGCGTGGTGGACCTCTGGGCCGCGCAGTTCGCCGAGCTGGGCGCACATCCCGGGATCAACCATGTGCAGGTCTTCGAGAACCGCGGAGAGATGATGGGGTGCAGCAACCCCCACCCGCACGGCCAGATCTGGGCGCAGCGCTCCATACCTAACGAGACAGCGCGGGAGACGGACTGCCTGCGCACCTATCACGCGCGTACCGGCAGATCGCTGCTCGGCGACTACCTGGTACGCGAGCTCGCACTGCGCACCCGCATCGTCTGCGAGAACGACGGCTTTGTGGCGCTCGTCCCCTTCTGGGCGATCTGGCCCTTCGAGACACTGGTGATCTCACGCCGGCCGGTACCGACCCTCCTGGGTCTGACGGACGCCGAGCGCGATGACCTGGCCGACCTGCTGAAGCGGCTCACCACTCGCTATGACAATCTCTTCCGCACCGTGTTTCCCTACTCGGCGGGCATCCACCAGGCGCCTGTGGATGGCGCCGCGCACCCGGAGTGGCACCTGCACATGCACTTCGATCCGCCGCTGCTCCGCTCCGCGACCATCCGGAAGTTCATGGTGGGTTACGAGCTGCTCGCCGAGGCGCAACGCGATGTGACACCCGAGTCCAGCGCGCAGCGGCTTCGTGAGCTGAGCGAAACGCACTACGGGTCGGAGTGATGCGCCCTGAGTCCCCGCCGGCCGCACTCGCCCATCGCTTCTCCGAGCGCTTCGGAGAGCCACCGGCGATGCTCGTGCGCGCGCCGGGTCGCGTGAACCTCATCGGGGAGCACACCGATTACAACGATGGCTTCGTCCTGCCCCTCGCCATCGACCGGGGTGTGTGGATCGCCCTGCAGGCACGCGCGGACCGCGACGTGTCGGTGTGGTCGATCGACTTCGGGGAGACCGCGCACTTCTCGCTGGACCGCCTCGAGCGCGGTGGGGGAGGGCCGGCGTGGAGCGAATATCTGAAGGGCACCGCGTGGGCGCTGGAGAGCGCGGGACACCGCCTAACGGGGTGGCAGGGCGTCATGGCCAGCGACGTTCCGATCGGCGCCGGCCTGTCGTCCAGCGCCGCGGTGGAGCTGGCGACGGCGCGCGGGTTCGCGACGGTGTCTCACATCGTGTGGGACCCAGCCGCGATGGCGCGGCTCGCGCAGCGCGCCGAGAATGAGTGGGTGGGCGTCAACTGCGGAATCATGGATCAGATGATCTCGGCGGTCGGACGGGAGGGCCATGCCATGTTGATCGATTGCCGCACCCTTGCCACTCGCGCCGTCCCGGTCCCGGAGAGTATGGTGGCGGTGATCATGGACACTGCCACGCGCCGCGGTCTCGTCGATTCCGCCTACAACGAGCGGCGGGCGCAATGTGAGGCCGCGGCGGCCTTTTTCCGAGTGGCGGCGTTACGCGACGTCACGCCGGAGATGTTCGAGGCCGGCGCCGACGGGCTCGACCCGACGACGGCGCGGCGCGCGCGCCATGTCATCAGCGAGAACGCGCGAACGCTCGCGGCCGCGGAGGCGATGGGCCGTGGCGATGGCGCGACGCTGGGAACGCTCATGAACGCCAGCCATCAGAGTCTACGCGACGACTTCGAGGTCTCCAGCTCCGCGCTCGACGCGATGGTGGAGATCGCTCAGGCGCAGCCGGGCTGCCACGGGGCGCGCATGACGGGCGCGGGCTTCGGCGGCTGCGCCATTGCGCTCGTGGACCGCGACCAGAGTCCCGTTTTCGTCGCGGGCATCGCCGCGGCGTACGAGCAGCGAACCCGCCTCGTGCCGCAGATCTACGTGAGCGACGCGAGTGCGGGGGCCGAAGTCATCGCCGTCAGTGCCTAACGCCGACTTCTCGAAAGGAGTGAGGGGATGCTTTGCCTGACGCGCCTGCTGTCCCTGCTCGTCCTGCTGTCCGTTCCGGCGGCGGCCGACGCGCAACGCGCCGAGCGCTCCGCGGCGTTCCGGCAGGTCCATCTCGATCGCGAGGGTGTCATTCGCTGGACGGACACCCGCGAAGAGGTTGTGCTCTTCGGCGCCAACTACGCCCTCCCCTCGTCGTCCGACTACCGGGCCGCGGGCTATCTGACGCAGGACCGCAAGCGGCTGATCGACGAGGATATGGCGCATTTCGCCCGCATGGGATGGGATGCGTTGCGCGTCGCCTTCTGGGGCGACTGGCAGAACGCGGACCGTGCGGGAAACCTGATCGTGAACGACCACCTCGATCTGGTCGACTATCTCATCGCGAAGGCCCGCGAGCGCGGCATCTACATCCTCTTCAACCCCATCCACACGTACAGCGCCGGTTGGCCGGACGCGCTGCAAGACAGCTTCCCCGGCTTCGCCGCCCATATCCAGAAGAACCGACTCGGCACCGACCCGGCCGCGATCGCCGCGCAGGTGAACTACCTCACGCAGATCCTCAACCACGTCAATCCATACACCCGGGTCGCGCTCAAGGACGAGCCGTCGATCCTTTTCATCGAGATGATCAACGAGCCCGTGCATCACCCCGAGGACCTCGGCGGTTCGGTGCGCTACATCAACGCTCTCGTAGACGCCGTCCGCAGCACGGGCAGCACGGCAATCCTCTTCCATAACGTGAGTCAGGACTTCCGGATCGCGCCGGCCATCCGCCAGTCGAAGGTTCAGGGCGCGAGCTTCGGCTGGTACCCGACAGGACTGAACGCGGGCCGCGAGCTGCGGGGGAACTACCTGCGCACAGTCGACGACTACCCCGCATTGCGCACTCCGGAGCTCGCGCGCATGCCGCGCCTGGTGTACGAGTTTGACTCCGCCGACCAGTTGACGGGCTACATGTACCCGGCAATGGCGCGGGCTTTTCGCGCGGGCGGCGTTCAGCTCGCGGCAATGTTCGCATACGACATGCTGGAGACCGCGTCG
>JANNOC010000755.1:0-3465 GCA_031398865.1 Gemmatimonadota bacterium
GGTGGCGGCGTCCGCGTCCCCCGGGTCGACCTGGTACCAGAGGCCGGGGGCATCGCGGGCATCGAGCCAGGTGGCCACGACGGTGGTCTTGCCGGCACCTGGCGGTCCGACAACACAGATTGCGGACTTGCGTTCCCTGCATTCGTCCAGCCGGGCGAACAGGCGCTCACGATCCGCGGCCCCATGCAATCGCGGCCGGGTAAGCTTTGCCAGTGTGTTCGATCGTTTTGGCATCGATAAACGAATCGGTCCCGAATCCGCTCCGGGATACGGTGTGAATATGCGATACGCCGGCCTACGAGTGCCCTACAAATTCGCCTTACAGCGTAAGCGGAAAGGTACTGCAGTGCATCATCAGCTCACCCACCGTCCAAATGCTCCCATGGGTGGACTCAGACTTATACGAAAAGCACACCGGTCTGCCCAGGGAAGACGGCAACCGAATCCTTGCGTACGGACTTACTTCTTCACCGCGCTCGCGATCGCAGTTCCGACGACGCCGACTTATGCGGGGCAGTACTCCAACGTCTCCTTCCCGTCCTCTTCGGCATCCCTTGCTCCCGAGGCGAGATGACGATGCCATTGTTGCGCGACTCGTGACAAAAAGAAACGCCCGGCGTTCGGCCGGGCGCTTTGACTGGTTTGGATCAGGCGGACCCCAGGCCCGCTGTTATACCCTTGCCCTTCATCGACGTCCCGCCGATCCATCAAACTGCGATAGGGTCGGTCATTCGCTCTGGTTACGGCAAGCGGTATTCGAAGTGCTGCCGGGTGTAGTGGTGCCCCTTGGTCCCGACGTCCTTGCTCTTCCACGTTCCGCTGCCTTGGATTCCGGCGTATTTACCGGTGCCCCCTACGATGTTGTTGATGCCCTCGGTGCCTTCTCCTGCATTAGCCCCGTGGAAGTCCGTAAAAATAAGATCGCCATCGGCATCTCCGAAAGAACAGAACCCCTTGTTCTTAACGCTGCCTTCGGCAACGGAGAAGGTATAGAAGCAGGTCGCCGGACCCGCATGAAGCGGGCCCGAGCCCTTGATGTTGAAGATCATGCCTATGACACTGCCGCCCCCCAGCATGCGCTTTTCGGCTACCTCGAAGGCATCGCCCGTAGCCTTCCAGCCTGTTTGAGTATCGAAGCTTCCCGATTTCGGCAGTTGCTGTGCACCAAGAGTCGTGGCAAAAAGCGCAGCCAGTATCCACACCGTTGCTTTGCAGATTTTCCTGAACATGATTCCTCCGTGTACATTGACCTCTCGCGCCAGATATCGGTTGGCGTTTGCCGCTCACGCCGAGTTGCGTTCGGCGGGAGATGGAGTTGACCCGAAGGAAGGACGTCGCAGCAGTGCCCATAGCTCCTGCACGTTCGAAAACGGCCGCTGCTCTCCAGTGCGCACGTCCTCGACCACGCCGTTGAGGCTGCGAGCGCCCTGGCGATAGACGCGAACGATGTAGCTCCTGGGCTGCCGCACCGACCTTCTGCTCCGCTTCAAGTGTTCCCTTGTCCCGGCTCCATGCGATCAGCCTAAGGGCCACCCGGTCGAAAATTGCTTACTTATTCGAAACACGGCTTAGTTTTGTCGCAGGGTCGCGAACAGGCGTTGCGACTCGGCGGAAGGCTGAACGCCCAGGGTGACAGACAACGTCTGGCGCAGACGCCGGTAGGTACTTGCCGCTTCGCTGCGCCGATCGAGATGGTCGTAGCAACGCATCAAACCTTGGTACGACAACTCAACGAGGTTATCCGCGTCAATGCCGCGCGAATAGAGTTCGATCGCGCTCTCGTACCGCCCGGACTCCTCCAGAGACACACCCATTTTGCCAACTGCGTGAATGAACTTCGCCCGGAGCCGCTCCCGCATCGGCAATGCCCATGGCGCGTCGTCTTCTTGCACGAGAAAGGCTCCTCGATAAAGTAGGAACGCGGCTTCTCTCCCTTCGCCGGCTTCAAGATCGCGGCCCAGCCTGCTTTCGAATGCGACCGCATCTACCCAGCAGTGCTTGTTGTCTAACGTGAGTTCTCCTCCCGTCTGTCGGATCGCATTGCCGTTCACCAGCAACTTGCGCAAACGATGCAGCGTCGCGGTTAGCGACCGGCGAGCCGCATCTCCCTCATCGTCAGGCCATAACGCGTCGAGGAGTTTCTGCTCGGGAACATTGCTGGCGCCGAATGCGATGATGGTTTTCAGCAGAGCCAGCACTTTCTTCGGGATCTTGCGCGAGTATTCAGGAAGCTCTCCATCTATCAGCAATTCGAAGCGTCCAAGTGTGTACACCTTCACCGGCCACGGCCAATCCTCGATGTCCGGCGGAAATGGTGTCACGGTAAACTCCCGTGCGAGCGCGCGAACCATATCGGTTTCGATCCCAGTGGACAGCGCGATCGGGAGCAACTCGGCCATGGCGTTTGAATACCAGCGAAACCGTACCCTTGCACCTTCCATGTGGGCTCGTCGCATCGCATCGCCCAGCCGATCATCTCTCGTTGCAATATCACCGCGCCGATGTGCCAGCCATGCCTCATTCAATATGATCGCAGCGAGATAGTTATCGGCAATCGATCCGTACTCCACGCTACGCAGACGGGTGAGGATTCTCGTGGCTACGTCGAACCGGCTACCGGCGATCGCCATGTTGACCGCGACCGTGCCAACCAGCACGATCCCGTTGAAGTGCCCCGCGTTATCGAATGCCCGGTACGATCTCAGAATGATCTCGATTGCTTGCTGGATGTTGCCTCGATCAAATTCGACGCCTGCCTTCAGAAGATCAAGACCACCGTCGAAATGTCTACCAACGGGCTTTGGTAAGCCCTCGAGTCGACGAATCGTCACCTCGGCTTGGTCGAGCAGCCCCGCCCGGCGTTCGCATATGCCACGCCGGAAACTGACAATATAGTTGGCGTCCCCGAGTGCGTGTTCTTGCGCAATTGCATCCGCCACATCGAAGCACGCGAGCGCTTGCGCATATCGGCCATTAAGATAGTGCGTGTAACCTTCCGCGGACCAATAGCGCAAGGCATTCGGCGCCGACAAGTGCCTGGATTGAAGCAAAGGGTGAGCAACGCTGTGCGCCAAGCGCTCCGCATCGCGATCCATTGCCACGTTGGAATAAGCATGCAGCATGCTTGCCGCGGCTACTTTGAGATTCGTGCCGAACGGTTCCCTCAGGAGTGCTTCGACCCGACGCAGACAGGATTCAAGCATCGAATGCCGTGGTGCACGGAAAATGACTCCCATCATTACTACCGAATTGGCTCTCAAATCGTCCTCTTTGTTGGGCGGCCGAACTCCTCGCTGGAGCAACTCGACCACGGATGCAATCCACGGGTCCATCGGCCTTAGGTTGTCGAATTCGAAGTAAAGGCCCTCCAGTATGGTAGTCGCGCAGAGAAGTTGACCGACTGCGTCGCCCCTTTTCTCGAATATCCCGAATGCGGTTTCGAGTGGCAGGCGTGCGGCAACCGGG
>JANNOC010000012.1:0-4057 GCA_031398865.1 Gemmatimonadota bacterium
GTCCAGTCCATCCGGCGCGACGCTCTCGTCCAACAACCCGGCATCCAAAGGGCTCATCGCCTGCGGGAGATATGCGTCGTCTTCGAGCACGGGCTGCAGATCCAGCGCGCCCGCGCCTGGAGAGAGACCGGCCAGCGGAGAAACGGCTTCCTCTTCCCGTTCCAGCTCCGTGCCCACATCGAGGAACGGCAGATCGTCGGATTCGCCCACATCCTGGGGGAGGAGCAGCTCTGCGTCGGAACGAACTGGCTCGAGCACGAGATCACCGAGCGTGACATCCACGTGCGCTTCGCCACTCGCGCGCGAAATCGGTGGACTGAGCTCCTCCAGCGCGGCGTACGACCCACTCCGCGGCCTCGGGGCGCGGTCGTCCGGAAGGATGAGTGGCAGGTCGCCGCCGATGTTTTCGTCGGCAAGGTCGTCCTCATCCTCATCCGTGAAGTCCAGCATGGGCAGCTCGCCGCGCAGCGCGAGATCGTGCGCGGGCGCCGGCGCGTGCTCTGGCGACGGCGTTTCGAGCGACAGGTCCGCGAACTCGCGGCCGCTCAGTGTCGTTACTTCGACATCGGCCGCGCCGGCGTCGTCCTCGATGGCTGCGTTGTCGCCCGTATCGAACGACGTGGGCTCGAGTCCCGGGACCGTCGCGGGCTCCGCGTCTTCTTCGTCTTCCGGTATGTCGAATTCTGCTCCGCGAATCAGTCCTGGCAGGTGAGCGTCGACCGACGATGGATGGCGCGTCGGGACCGCGGGCGCATCGAACTCGGCTTCGAGTAGCGACGGGATACTATCCATTTCGCCCGAGTCCGATGGCTCCTCGAACGTCTCGATCATGGGCAGATCAGCGATCGGTGACGCGGCGGCCGGCGAGAGGGGAAGCTTCTCTCCGGCGGGGAGCGGCGGCACAATGTCCGCCATGGGCAGGGGGGGCGGACGCACCGGTACCGTGGTGCGCGGCGCGGCTGCCGGCCTGCGCGGCGGATCGTCGTAGGTCACGTCCAGAAAAACCAGCTCGCCCGTCTTTTGACGCGGCCGCGCGTCGGACGCCTTGGGCTCGATGTCGGGGTCAATCGCCTTCATGCGATCGACTGTGGCGCGCGCCTCCGCGCGGCGACCTTCCGCTTCAAACTTGTCATACAACGACTGCAACTGCTCCATCGCTTCGCCCTTGCGATTCTTTTTCGCGAGCTGCTCGGCCAGCATCAGCCGTATGTCGTCCTGATCCGGGCAGAGATCCGCGAACTCCTTCAGCGCGCGAAACGCTTCGTCGAGCTGGCCGCCTTTCTGCATGCGGTCGGCGTATTCGAGAAAGTTCTGCTTGGCGTCCGTGATGAAGCCTTTCTTGGCGCTGATCTTCCCCAGCTTGTAGTAAATCGAGCTGCGTCCGGGAGAGTGCCGCAGGATCTTGTTGCACAGGGCGATGGCGTTGTTGAAGAAGCCACCCTCGGCGTACAGGTCCACGGCCTTCTCGTAGTACGTGACCGCATCGCCGACGCTTCCCTGTCGCAGCAGCAGGTCACCGACGCGGTTGTACAACGCGACATCCGGCTCCTCGACCGTGTCATCGGACTCGTCGAGGATCTGGATGTAGAGGGCGAGCGCCTTGTCGAACTGCTTCTTCTGCTCGAACTCCGCTGCTTTTTTCTTGAGCTTCGCGACGTTGGACATCAGCGCGTAAGTAAGTGCAGAGGAGGTGCGAGGGAAGACGCGAGGAAGGAAACAAACACGTTAATTTAGCCCTAACTCATACTGGTGACAAGCTTTGCCGCGTGCCCACGAGCCGCGACACCGGCGGTCACCATACCAGTACGGCAGTTCGCGAACATCCTCGCCTTCGAATAGCGCCAGGTCGGCGGAGAAGCCGGGAGCGAGTTGCCCGACGCGATGCGCCAAGGCGAGCGCCGCAGCGCCATTGACGGTGGCCGCGAGCAGTGCCTCCGCCGCGCTCATCCGCAGCTGACTCACGGCCAGTGTCAGCATCAGCGGAAAGTTGACGGTGGGCGACGTGCCGGGATTGAAGTCGCTTGCCAACGCCACGGCCGCTCCCGCATCGATCAGAGCACGGGCCGGCGCCTGACGAGACTTGCCGAGAAACAGCATGGTGCCGGGAAGCAGCGTCGCGACGGTGCCGGACTGTGCGAGGGCCCGAACCCCGGCGTCGGACACGGCCGCGAGATGGTCCGCCGACACTGCCTCGAGCTCGACGGCGAGCTCGGCCCCGCCTGACGAGGCAAGCTCGTCCGCGTGCAGCTTGAGCGCCAGCCCCGCGCCTCGCGCCGCGGTGAGCACCGTCCGGCTTTCCTGCACCGTGTACACGCCCGGCTCGCAGAAGACGTCCGCGAAACGAGCCAGCCGCTCGTCCGCCACGCGAGGGAGCATGGTCTCCGTCAGCAGACGAAGGTAGTCGCTGCGCCCCCCCGCCGACGCGCGGAACTCCAGCGGGATCTCGTGAGCGCCGAGCCAGGTGGGGACGAGCCGCATTGGCAGCGCGGCCGCGAGGCGCCGGATCACACGCAGGCTCTTGAGCTCGTCGTCCAGGGTGAGGCCGTAGCCCGACTTCACCTCGACCGTCGTCGTCCCGTAGGACGCGAGGCGACGCAGCCGCGGGAGCGCGAGCGCGAACAGGTCCTCCTCCGCGCGCGCGCGCAGATCGCGCACCGACGCGTGAATGCCACCGCCGCGTCGCGCGATCTCCATGTAGTCGTGACCGGCGGCGCGCAGCTCCTGCTCGTCGTACCGTGCCCGTCCAAAGATCGCATGCGTATGCGAATCCACGAGACCCGGCGTGAGAATGCACCCGGCGCAGGAGACGACGTGAGCATCGGGATATGCGGTGCGTGTCTCCTCCTGCGGGCCGACGGCCGCGATCCGGCTTCCGCTGACGGCGACAGCGGCGCCGCGCAGCACCCCCGCGTCACGCATCGCGGCGCCCCGCCGTGCCCCGGGCGGACCCGCGCAGGTGACCACCTGCTCGGCATCAACGAAAAGAAGACTCGCCTCCATCGTCAACGCGCTACGCCATCACGTCGCGAACTCGCGAGAGGCGAAGTGGTGCCTGCGCTTCTCCCCGGCAGGCGTAGTAGCAGCGATTGCAGTTGATCGGCTCATATCGCTGATAGCTGGTCCAGTGTGTATCCGGCGGAAAGTCCGGACAGCGACGCACGTGACCGGTAGGATCGATGTGAATGGTCTTGATGCCCGACTGACACGGCTCGCGCATCTCCCCGCGCAGGTAGCGCGGGATCTGCTCGAGATAGTAGTCCGAGTTTGTGATCACGCCGCGATGCTGCCGCTTGAATGCAAGCATCTCGCGAATCACCTCGTCCAGCTCGGCGAGCTGCTGCTCGCGCACGAGGTGCTCGCGATTCCCGTTCTTGAAGTCGGTGTACACGCTGAAGTTCACGCCGCAGCCGAGCGCGCGCGCCCGGTGCACGATCGGCATCAACTGGTCGAAATTGTCGTCCTTGATGACCGTGTTGAAGCGGATGTTGTCGATCCCCCGCTCGCGCATGCCTGGCACGTTGCGGAAAATCTTCGCCGTGAGACCCGGTATACCACGGGCGGCGTCATGCCGCTCATCCAGATAGTCGAGCGAAATGTTGAACTGATTGATCCCGGCGTGCCACAGCGCCGCCGCGCGCTCCGGCGTCAGCATGCCACCATGCGTGATGATCGTGATGTACTTCACGCGAATCGCCCCGGCGACGCTGGCCACCAGATCCTCGAGATCGTGCCGCAGCGTCGGCTCGCCGCCCGTGAAGGTGACGAGCATGGGATTGAAGAACCGAGCGGCGTCGGCGAACGACGTCAGCTCGTGTGCCTTGGCGCTCGCGTCCGTCTTCCAGTAGTCGCAGAAGGAGCACTTCGCGTTGCAGCGCATGGTGACCTCGAAGTGCACGAGGAGTGGGCGCCGCGCGAGGGTGAGCCATGCGTACTTCGCGAGAAATACCGGAACGTGCCAGGGTTTGAAGCGCGCCGAAAGCATGGCCGTCAGGATTCGAGGGTCGGCGGTGAGCGCCGCGTTATCCGATCATGGGCAGCGTGATGCCGTGCGCGCGCG
>JANNOC010000013.1:0-1771 GCA_031398865.1 Gemmatimonadota bacterium
TCGAACCCCGCGGCCTGGGCCTGGCCGATGGCGCTCGCCGTCGCGTGCGCGCCGGTGATCTATCCGTGGTACCTGTTGTACCTGACGCCGTTCCTGTTCACGACCGCGACCCTGCCGCTCATCGCGTGGTCGCTCAGCGTGATACCCGTCTATATCGTGTGGGACATCGCGCGCGCGGGAGGACGCTGGGCCGTACCCACCGGCGTGATGGCGGCGGAGTACGCAATCCCCTGTCTGGTGGTGGCCGGGACGGTCCTGCATCTCTGCAGACAGCGGGCCCGAGCCGGTGAACCGCTTGAACCGCCACAACCTTGTAGAACCCGCAGAACCGTGTAGAACCGAACCCTGTAGAACCCCGGCAGAACCGTGTAGAACCCAGCAGAACCTATTCCTCCGGCATCACCGCCCAGAGAATGAGGTAGATCAGCACGCCGGGGAACCCGGCCGAGGCGATCGACACGATGACGTAGAGGATGCGCACGCTGGTCGGGCTCCAGCCCAGAGATTTCGCCAGCCCGCCGCACACTCCCGCGATGACCCGATCGTGGCGCGAACGTAACACCGGCACGGCTGTCCTCCTGTTGGCAGCCTGTATAGCGCCCGGACGTCCTGGCTGAGCTCGGTCGCAGCACGCTTCTTGCTCAACGCCGTGCCGGAGCGTGTCATGAGGCAGCGAACCGAGCATCGACGGCCGCGGGAGTTCACACGGTGGGGCCTCGGCTTCACACTCCTGGTGGTTCTTGCGGCCGGATCGAGCGCCGCCGCCGGTGGCGCTGGCGACGCAACCGACCGTCTTGCGCCGCCCCGGCCGGAACCCCTGACCCAGTACCGCGCCTTTCGCCGGATGCACGCCCGCAGCGAGAACTTCGGCCAGGAAGGCTGGCTGGACGCGTGGACGGAGCTCGATGCGCGCGGGTTCCGTTACCAGATCGTCTCGGAGCGCGGGTCCGACGCTATCCGCAGCCGGGTGCTCAAAGCCGTGCTGAAGCGGGAGCAGGATCTGGTCGAGCACGGTGATCCCGGGAGTGCCGCGCTGACGCTCGACAACTATGACTTCCAGGATGCGACCCAGGGTGACGGAGAGCAGTACGTCCAGATGAAACCCAAACGGAAGGACGTCCTGCTGCTGGATGGCCGGATGGTGCTCAGCCAGGACGGCTCGGAGCTCCTGCGCGTCGAGGGGCGCCTCACCAGGAACCCGTCCTTCTGGACGAGCCTCGTCAACGTCGTCCGCCACTACGCACGCCTGGACGGCGTGCGCGTCCCGATCGCCACCGAATCGGTCGCGAAAGTGAAATTCGCCGGAACGTCGCACTTCGACGTGCGCTACGAATACGAGACGATCAATGGACGCCCGGTGAGTCTCGCGGCGCGCCGCACGGCAAGCTCGCTTTCCGCCTCCCGGTAACGTCCGACCGGCTGCCCCCCGCCCGGGGCTGCCCCCCGCCCGGGGTCTGACCCCACATTGACACTTTGCGGTGTCCGGCGGTGCCGGAGCACTTTCTGCGTACTCGCTATGAATCGTTAGGGATTGCGAGCCAGTTGAACGGCCGAGTCGTGGGACCTGCGTGAGTCGCGGGGCCGACCCAGCGGACTACACTCCTCACAACAGTTTTACACACCCCTCAAAACAGCGTATCGATTCGCGCGAGCAGGACGCGCGCGCGCTTCTGTGCGATGAGATTCGCCAGCCGCAATGACGGCCGGCGCGTCACGTCCACCGCCAGCGCGGCCCGCAGCAGGCCCTCGAACTCCGCGCGGTCCTTCGCCG
>JANNOC010000041.1:0-3998 GCA_031398865.1 Gemmatimonadota bacterium
GGCCTGGGCCGGGTCGCTCCACTCGGGGTGGGGGGTTTGGTGGGGGGGGCGGTGCGGGGCCATCTCGTGGGGGTGCGCGCCGCGCCCCGTGCTTTCGCCGCGGGCTATCGCCCGCGGCGCCCATCTCTGACCGCGCCCGGCGAGCTCGGCGACCTCGCCGCCGCCATCCATCGCACGGCCGAGCAACTGCAGGCGCGCGCGGAGCCGCGCGCCGAAGAAGCGCTGATGCACGCGCTGCTCGACGCGCTCGACGAAGGCGTCGTCGCGATCAGCTCACGCGGCGACGTTGTGCGCATCAACGCCAGCGCGCGACGCATGCTGCGCGTGCGCGTGCCGCTGCCCTTCTCAGTGGACCACCTGCCGCGCGAGCGCGCACTGCGAGACGCACTCACCGCGGCACTGGCGGGCGAATCCGTGGAGCAGGCGGAGTTCGCCTCCGACGACCGCGTCTTCTCGCTCACCGCGCGGCCGCTGAGCGGTGGCGGAGCGGTGCTCGCACTCCTGGACATGACGCCCGCGCGCCGCCTGGAAGCGATTCGCCGCGATTTCGTGGCGAACGTATCGCATGAATTGAAGACGCCGTTGACGGTCATTCGGGGATACGCCGAAACGCTGGATGATGCGGTGCCCGCCGCGAGCCGTCGGTCCTTCACGAAGACCATCATCGAGAATGTCGCGCGCATGCAGCGGCTGGTGGACGATCTGCTGGACCTGTCGCGGATCGAGTCCGGCGGCTGGCAACCGAAGCCGGCGCCATCGGACGCGGCAGCCGCAGTCGCCGAAGCGACCGCCTCGGCGGCGCAGGCCGCGCGCGCGAAGAGCGTTGCATTTCAGATGGACCTGGAGGCAGACACCGTCTTCGCCGACGCGACCGCGCTTCGGCAGGTGCTGGCGAACCTGTCCGAGAACGCCGTTCGGCACACCAGCACCGGCGAGGTCGTGGTGTTCACTCAGCGCTCCGACGAAGGCGTCTGGGTGGGCGTGCGCGACACGGGCAGTGGCATCACTGCCGAGCACCTGCCGCGCATCTTCGAGCGCTTCTACCGGGCAGACCCTGGCCGCTCGCGCGAGGAGGGGGGAACCGGCCTCGGACTCGCGATCGTGAAGCATCTCGTGGAGGCACACGGCGGACGCGTGCGCGCGGAAAGCGTTGCGGGCCGCGGCACCACGATCGCCGTCCTCTTTCCTTCCGCCGAGGGCGACGTCACGGACGCCTGACGAGGCAGCCCGTGAGCCACGTCACGTTCACACCGAAACGCGCTGCGCGCGATCAGCCGTCGTGACGCGTTCGTTGCACATCCGTGCGGAAGTCGAGACGGGACCCGGACAGTCTACATGGCGTCCAGGTTCAGTGGCCTGGTTTCCCCTACCCACCCAGCCATGCCCCTTACTTCCGTTCTGCGTCATTCGATGCGTCTCGCGTCCGTCATCGCGATGGCGACTGTCCTGCACATCCTGCCTGTGTTTGCGCGCGCCGCGATGGCGCAGAGCGACACGACTGGGCGAATCGTCGGCCACATCCTCGATGCCGCGACTGGCCAAGGCTTGCCGAATGTCGGCATTCAGGTCGTCGGCACGACAATCGGCACCCTCAGCGGCGTCGATGGGCGCTTCCTGCTCCCCAGCGTCCGGGCCGGAACGGTGACGCTGCACGTTCGCCGACTGGGATACGCTCCGAAGACGGTGACAGGCTTGCTGCTCGAGCCCGACAAGACGATCGAACAGTCGGTGACGCTCGAAGCGGCGACGGTGCAGCTGCAGATGCAGGTTGTGACTGCGTCCGCGGAGCGCGGGACGGTGGCGACGGCGCTCGACCAGCAGCGGACGGCCAACGGCATCGTGAACGCGGTGACGTCGGAGCAGATCTCGCGTAGCCCGGACAGCGATGCCGCGCAGGCCGTGCAGCGCGTCAGCGGCGTCACGGTCACGGATGGGAAGTACGTCTTCGTGCGCGGCCTCGGCGAGCGGTACACGACCGCGTCGCTCAATGGCGCCCGCATTCCGAGCCCGGAGCCGGAGCGGCGCGTCGTGCCGTTGGATCTGTTCCCCTCCGGCCTGCTGCAGACCGTGACGACGGTGAAGACATTCACCCCCGACCTCTCCGGTGATTTCGGCGGCGCCCACGTGGACATCCAGACGCGCGAGTTCCCGCTGCGTCGGCAGACGGTGATGACGACCGGCGTGTCGTGGAACACCTCAGCGGCCGGCCAGCAGATCCTGGGCGCACCGACAGTGGGGAGAGAGTGGGCCGGCTTTGCGGGTGGTCAGCGCGACCTTCCCAGTGCGCTTGCCGCGGCGGGCAGCTTCCAGCGGTCTTTTTCGCAGTCAGAGATCAACACCATTGTGGGTTCGCTCCGGAATTCGTGGTCCGCGCGCCGTGAGCGCGGCACGCCGGGGTCGTCGTTCTCCGCGTCGTCGGGAGGCGAAACGGCAATCGCCGGACAGCGCCTCGGCTACGTGTTCTCCGGCACGTACTCATACGCGCAGGAAGTGCGCGAAGCCGAAGTGCGCTCGGAATCGGAACGCAGCGGCGACGGTCTGATTCCGCTCAATGCCTTTACCGGAGAGACGGGTCGCGCGAGTGTCCTGTGGGGCGGTCTTGCCAACGCCACGCTGTTCGCCGGGCGCACGACGCGCATTTCGCTCAACAATACGTACACCCGGACCTCGGATCACGAGGCGCACGCGGATTCCGGATTCTACGAGAATCTCAATCGCGATATCCGCCGCACGACGCTGCGCTTTGTCGAGCGCACGGTGCGCTCGCACCAGCTGCGGACTGATCACGTGATTGGCGATCGTCATGCGATCGACTGGTCGCTGACCGGCTCAGGAGTCACGCGGCGCGAGCCCGACCGTTCGGACCTGGTGTACCTGTTCGAGCCCGCGATCAACCAATACATCTGGGCCGACGATCCCAACGCCGCGCGCCGCACCTTCGCTGAACTGGACGAGACCAACTATACGGGCAGCGCGAACTATCGCCTGACGTTCGGGTCGACCCGGCAAGCGGCCGTCAAGGTGGGCGGGCTCGCCCGCCTGACGCGGCGCGATGCCGACAACAAGCAGTACAGCCTGAACGGCCGACTGTCGCTCCAGGAGCGTGCTCGCCCCGCCGAGGAGATCTTCGACGGCCGGTATAGTGGTGCGGCCGACTCGGTCTTCGGCATTCAGCCGTTAGGCGCGGGCGGCTCGTACAAGGCCAAGGACAATCTCCTCGCGGGATACGGTATGGTGGAATTGCCCTTGATGAAGCGTCTCCAGTTCATCGGTGGGGCACGCGTGGAGCACGCGGATCTTGACGTCACGTCCTACCCACTCGTCGGGCAGCCGGTGCTCTCCGGCCCGCAGACGACCGACGTCCTCCCATCCGTGGCACTGAACTATCGCTTCTCCGACCAGCAGACGTTGCGCGCATCGGTGTCGCAGACCCTGGCGCGGCCAGAGTACCGCGAAGTGTCCAACATTGTCGAGCGGGACGTCCTGGGCGGCCAGAGCGTCATTGGCAACCCCAATCTCGCGCGAACGCTCGTGCGCAGCGCGGACCTGCGATGGGAGTGGTATCCGGACGCCGCCGAAGTACTCAGTCTCGGTGTCTTCGCGAAGCAGTTCATCGATCCGATCGAGCGGGTCGAGGTCGCGTCATCCGGGCAGAGCCTGGCCACCTTCGTGAACGCGGACGAAGCGTTCAACGTCGGCGTCGAGCTCGAAGTGCGGCAGGGACTCGACCTGCTGATGCCGTTGCTGTCCCCGTTCACCGCGTTTGTGAATGCCACGGTGATGCACAGCGACATCTCGACCGCGAAGTCCACCATATCGGCATCCGGGAACGACAACCGCCCGATGGTGGGTCAGGCCCCGTACGTCATCAATACCGGCCTGGGTTACACCTCCTCCGGCGGTCGCGCCTCCGCCACGCTGCTGTACAACGTGGTCGGCAAGCGCATCACCTCCGCCGGGACACAGGGTTACCCGGACGTCTACGAGCAGCCGCGTCA
>JANNOC010000044.1:0-3818 GCA_031398865.1 Gemmatimonadota bacterium
CTTGTCCACGCTTCGGCTTTCACGCGCGCGACCAAGGTCGGCCCGGATGCCGCCGGCCTGAAGATCAGCGCCTCCCCTTCGCCGATGTCGGCAAAATCCTTGCCGAAAGCGTCGACGACATTGGTCTTGTGCGTCACGACCAAATTATTGGAGTGCGCTTTCGGCGCGGCATCTACCAGATCGCGGATCGCGCGGCCGACCTTCACATTGTCGCCAGTCGGGTTGGCCATCGCGGACGCGCTGCCCGCGCCGCTGTCGGTCAATTCGTCTTTTGTCAGCACGTCCCTGTCCGCGATCAGCTTGCCGGTCTCGACCGCGCGGTTGAGCCTGCTGGTGTAAATCTCGCCGAGCGGGATGCCGAGCTCCCTCAGTGAGGCGCCGATCTTGCGCGCCGCGTCACGGCCTTTGTCGTTCAACTGCCGTTGTGCTTTCATGTCGTCGAACCGGAACGGGTAGACATCTTTCTGGCTGTCGTCGGTCGCGACATGGCGGAAGACGATGACGTGACCGCCCTCTTTAAGAGCTGGTGTGACACCTCCAACATCGCCGCCCCATGCGGGAAGTACCGCGATCAGTAGCCCGAGCCCTATCGCAAGACTCAATGCACGCTTGTTCATGACATGCCCCTTCGCTGCGGCGACACCCGGCCAATTACGATCCGCGAAGGCGACAAAATCTGGACGGTCGCAGGAAATCGCCCGCTTCGGCAATCCCCCGACGAGGTTCGGCCGCAAAAAATTGAGCGACAAGCCGGACTCGGCCGCTGGCAAAAGCATCCGGACGGCAGTGAAATCCGCTACCGCGCGAAATGGCCCGGGCGCGATTGAGTTCAGGTCCGGGCTTTCCGACAATCGTCCGGCGCGTTACACAAAAGAAGGGCCGCATCGCTGCGGCCTTTTCCGTTTCGGAAAACGGCAGCAAGAGCCGCTGGTACTGGCACGAGGCGGAGGCCTGGACGAAAGCTGGTTCCAAAGTCGCCTAGTGGACAGACGCCACCACTATTATTGCGCAAAATCGCGCCGCGGGGCGCGATGTCTCGAGAGATGGCCATGCGAAAGATTCCGGCTGCCACCTACCTGTCGGTTGAAGAGTTGCTCGAGCAAGCAAATAAATGTGCCGAGGAGGCGGAAGCGCTGCCGCCGGGACTAGCAAGACAATCCGTCCTCAAGAACGTGGCGCAATTCAGATCCTACGCGCAGATGAAAAGTCTGCTTGCCGCACCGATGGCAAAATGAAACCGACAGACGAAACCACCCAGCACCGGGAAAATCTACCCCCGCGGTCCCGCTTTCGAATGACGGAACTCGGCCGCGAGAGACATCCCTACTCCCGTTCTTATCGCGGCGTCATTCTTCACTCCAATGCTACCGGATCGGCCTACGTCGTTTTGCTTGACGGTGCGAGGACGCATACGACTTTGCACCACACCTACATCGAAGCCGAGCAGCAAACTGCGTTGCGAAAGCGCGATCCGCGCGCCGACTTTTAGTGGGGCCCGGTCGCCTACCGAAGCGCCACGACGCAGGCGGCTTGCGCACGAGTGCGATTGAAGATGGCTCGGTGATGCCACAGTACGGCGTCATGGCATTCGCACGCAGCGTCTCGGACGCCAGCGAGATCATCGATATGAATGTGCCCGCGGCTGTAGGAAATCAGCCCCGCCTTTTGCAAGGTTGCCGCGACTGACGACACACTCGAACGCGCGACGCCAATCATCTGCGCCAGGAATTCCTGCGTGAGCGTGAAATCCAGACCGACCAGGTCGTGCATACGCAAAAGCCATCGACACATCCGTTGTTCGACGGCATGTGCCCCGTTGCAAGCAACCGACTGCTGCACCTGGGCAAGAAAGAATTGCTCGTATTTGACAAGCAGCCCCGTCAACGCGCGCGAATTTGCAGCCAATTCGTGCAGCTTGTCGGTGCTAACGACCGCGGCGGTGCCTGCCACCTGCACGACGACCTTGTTGAGCGAAAGTTTGTCGTCGAGCGCCTGACTGGCGCCGAACAATCCGTCGCGGCCGACCATGCCTGTCTCCATGGCAAAGCCGCTCTTGAGTTCCACGACAAGCGATATGATCCCGCCATACGGAAAGTGCACCAGTTCGACCCGCTCGTGCGTTTCTGCAAGCACGTCGCCAAGCTTCATTTGCACGGTTCGCAGATGCGGGAGAAGCCGCTGTTGTTCTTCGGACGAAAGTAGCGACAGGATGGCGTTTTCTGAATAGGACATTGCTGCGCTCCCTTGCAGGCGGGAGCGCTATCGGTCTCTCAGCCACCGACGCCTACGGAAAGATCCTCGGCCGGCGATAGTCTCTATATGGGCAGTGTGGTTGATGAGTGCGAACTTAAAAGCGCCAACGCACGGTTTGCATGGTGCAAAGCAGCAGGCTGAGCCTCCTTGAGGATTGGATGTGCGCAGGGGCGCCGAACGCGTGATCCTCCCTCATACGGGATGACGACGACGTCCAACTGCGGCGAGGATAACGCAACGCTCAAGCGTTACCCTCGCGCCATTTCGCGGGGCCTACGACAATACGTCTTCAGCAAGCCTGTGCTCGATGCCGTGAGCGGGTGCGTTTTCCGTCGCCTCGTGCGGTAGTTGCACCACGACTGCGACCTGGCCCGGAATCAGGCTGGCAAGCCTGACGATCTGGCCGTCGGAAAATTCGAGCGCATCGTGATGCGTATACCGGTTTTCAAGATCGATCTGGCGAAAAGTGGCAACCTTCACGTTCGTTCGCATCGTGTGGACACAGGTCTTTTCGAACTCGACCGTGTCGTTAAACGCCAGTTCGGTGCCCGGCCGAAGGCAGACTGCCACGTTCGGTTCGCCCTCCCCGGCAAATCCCTTCGTCATCGCATTCGGAAATCTCGTCGAGACGAGTTTCTCGCCGGCATTGGCCGCTCTTGATGCTATGTTCTCAAGGCTATAGTCGCACATAGGTGATCTCCTGTGCTTACGGACCATTCCGTAAGCTAACAACCAGCGCCCTCGACCAGAGGTTCCTCACGCTGTTCCAGAATTTGCATTCGGCTGGTCGTGGCCTGATCACGCGGGCGGGTCGAGCGCCACGCCCCTGATCAGGCGCCCGAAGACGTGAGGCCGAAGAATTGGGGCCGGAAACACCCGATTCCTGCCTGGCAAGGCGGGTAAATGGGCTTCATTTCCTCGCCCGGAACCCCTATATGTTGCTGGGAAGGTTCGATTTTTAAAAGGATTCGTCGTGAGCAAGGAATCGCAGGCCGAGAAACGCGAGCGGGCAGCCGTTGAGGGTAAGGTTGCCATGGCCGAACGCAACGCGCGTGCGGCCTTTGTTGAAAAGAACACGGTAAAGCTACGCGAATTGCGGCTGGCCAAGGAAGCGGCGGAGCGCGAGGCGCTGGCAGCAGCTCCCCCCCCGGCGCCGAAGGCGAAAGCAAAGAAGAAAGCCAAGGCGGCAAGCTGACGTCATGCCGTTGAACTCAAACGGATAGGCAGGCTTGGCGGCCGCAGTCATCGATGCCGCCGGCCTCGGATATCTCGCTCACGATTGTTCGCATGACCCGCGCGTATCTCAGGGAGGACGCACTCCTGGGCGCCGGCGCGATATTTGCCATCGTCATGCTGGAAAGCTGGCGCGGCGGCGGCAAAGCCGGACAATAGCCGGCAAACCGAGAGGCACCGGGCGAATGGCCGGCCATTCGGGTGCGCCGTCCAGTCCATGCACCGAGCGGCGCAATTGACTGTAGCCGGCAAAGAAGCCGGGATCGTCGTAGATATTCTGTGCCATGGATCAGGTCAGCTTCAGTTCCATGTCGTAGGACGTGGGATGAGAA
>JANNOC010000059.1:0-1933 GCA_031398865.1 Gemmatimonadota bacterium
TTTCCTTGTCGCGTAGAGTGCGCTCCGGATGTCGGAACGTCAACCGCCAGGCCAGACTGCGCCGCCCAGTCGGCACGCCCGCCCCGGTGAACTCATCGAACATCACGACGCGTTCGAGCAGCTCACCCGCAGCCGCGCGAATCACTTCCTCCACACGCGCGGCGGCCAGGTCACTCGGTACCAGAAGCGCAAGGTCGAACTCGGACGCTGGCGTGGTGGGCAGCGGAACGTACCGCACTGTGTCCCCGGGAGTCCCAGCGCGATGGCTGCGACTCGTCGCCAGCGCGCGCTTCCCCGGTGGCGCGACCGGCGCGGACTCGACGCGTGCGATCGTGATCTCGACGCCGAACGCGGGCGCCGCCCATACGGGCGCGTCCAGTGGCACGCGGGCGACGCGCCCCGTACGCTCCCCCGCCACGACAATGTCCCACAGCGTGTCATCCGAGCGCTCAGAGGCTGTCAGAGCGACGACTGCACCCGGGAACGCGGCGGCCGTCATGCGCTCCGCGAGAGCCTTCGCGTCCCACTCGTCGAAGGCCGGCGGCTTGGGTTCCGTAAAGTGCACCGGCCGGCGCTCCCCCATCACCAGTGCGGCCGCGCGCAGCTCTTCGCGCGGAAGTGTGTTGTTCTCGTGAGGCACCCCGAACGCGGCGCCGATCTCGAAGAGACGCACGTTGCCCTGCATGTGGGCGAGGTTGTGTTCGGCGCGGCGTGCCAGCGTATCGAGCAGGTCGGCGCGCAGATACGCCTCGTTGTCCGCGAGCGGATTCGCCACGCGCACGAATCCCGTGGCGGCACCCCGTGTGAACGGCATCGGCCGAACCTCATACAGCCCGGCGCACACCATTGCGTCGCGCACCCGGTCACTCGTGATGGCGAGCGGCGCATCCGGCACACGGCTCGGGCGATACGGCCGCAGCTCGTCGGGAAAGCTGTCGTATCCGCGCAGGCGCGCGATCTCCTCAACGAGATCGACCGGACGCGTCACGTCGCCACGCCAGGACGGCACCGCAACGCGCAACGTCCCCGGCTCGCCTTCCGCCGCGACGCCAAACCCGATCCCGCCGAGCAGCACCCGGATTTCCGCCGCGCTCACCTCGGTGCCGAGGAGCCGCCCCACCCGCTGCACGGAGAGCGTGAGCGAGAGCGCGGGCTTCGCGCGCGGATGCAGGTCGATGGGAACGCCATCGGCTTCGCCGCCTGCCAGGGCCGTGATGATCGCGGCGGCGCGCGCGATCGCCACGGGGGCAAGCTCCACGTCCACGCCGCGCTCGAAACGATGGCTCGCGTCGGTCGTGAGACCGAGCCGGCGTCTCGTCAGGCGTGTTCGGCGCGGATCAAATGAGGCCGACTCGAGGAAGATCTCCCGCGTGCCCGCCGTGACTTCGCTACCCGCGCCGCCCATGACTCCGGCGAGTGCCTGCGCGCGCTCCGCGTCCGCGATGACCGTCATTTCGGCGTCGAGGATTCGGTCGACCCCGTCGAGTGTGCGCAGGCGCTCACCCGGCGTCGCGCGTCGCACGATCACCCGATTCCCCGCGAGCGTCGCCAGATCGAACGCGTGCAGCGGCTGTCCCAGCTCGTGCATGACGTAGTTGGTGACGTCCACAATGTTGTTGATCGACCGGGCGCCGACGGAGGCGAGCCGTTGCACGAGCCACTCCGGACTCGGCCCGACCGTGATGCCGCGCACCACGAGACCGACGTAGCGCGGCGCATCGAGCGGATCACGCAGCTCCACGCGAACACCGTCGGACTCGCCCTGCGACGCCGGGCGCGGGATACTGATGCCGAGTCCGCGTTCCACCACACGCGTCATCTCCTCGACCGCCGCGGCCATCTGGTCGAGCTGGCGATCCACAACGCTCGCTCCCCGCTCACCGCTGGCTTCGGTGCTGGTGGGCGCCGCGGCGTCCGGAATCGCGGGAAGACG
>JANNOC010000120.1:0-5740 GCA_031398865.1 Gemmatimonadota bacterium
CGAACTCGATCTCGCGCAGCGCTTCCACCGACGCACCGCCCTCGCTCGCGTCCCGCGCCCCCGACCGCCGCGTTCGTCGTCCATCGTGCGACGCGGGCTCCACGAATACCGGATACAGGACGAAAGCCAACGCCGCCAGAGCGAGCACGGTGCCGAGTGACAGCGCGATCACGCCCTCGCGTCCTCGTTGTCGTCGCGCACCGCGGCGCTCACGCGAGCCAACTCTTCGGCGCTTACGTCTACGGGCAGCTCGCACACGCCGTCATGCAGCGCAGTTGCGCCGCGACGACCCCAGCGCCGGATCATGGCCGTCAGCAGCAGCGCGCCAGTACCCAGTGCGGCAAACGGCATGACATAACCCACCAGATTGAACCCCCGCTTCCGCGGAGCCATCAGTATTCGCTCCCCGTAACGATCAACGAACGCCGCGATGATCTCGTCAGCCGTGTAGCCGCCTTCGACGAGGCGCAGTACATCGCGGTGCATCGCGGGTGAAATGCCGCAGGAGAAGTCCGTCGTGCGGCAGGTGTACACATCCAGTACACACGGGCAGGCGCATGCGATCTGGTGCTCCAGCTCGTCCCGTTGCGCGACGGTCAGTCGTGGGGTCGCGCCCGGTTTCGGCGGCCGGCGGACCTCGAGGTACGAGTCCGGATCCATCGCGACGTTGGTGGCGCCCAGCGGTGCCGCGCCTTGTCCCGCCGATGCCGGTGCCGCCGTACCACCCTCCTGCGCGAGCGCATGACGCGCCGCGACCAGCGCCCCACCCGCCAGTATCAGGAACTCACGTCGCGTCGGCATCAGCGCGCCGCCGCGACGATTTCAGCCTCGGACCGCATGACCGCCACGTACCCGCTCTGCGTCCGCTCGCGGCGCGCCGACGGCCACATGACAATGAGTCCCCCGAACGCCATGATCCCGCCGCCGAACCAGACCCACCACACCAGAGGATTGAAGGAGATGCGAATCTCGGCCGTTTCATCGGCGATGACCCCGGCGAGCACGATATACACATCCTGCTGCGCCGATTCGAGAATGCCCACCTCGGTGGACGGTTCGAAGGTCGGGAACCCTCGGCTGTCGACATGCTGCCGCTTCTCACTCGTGACAATGGCCACGGGCTTCCCGTCGCGCGTCGCCTCGAGACCGATCGCGGTGATGATGCGGTTGAGCTTCGCGTCCCGCGAAATGCCCTGGCTGACGAAGCGCCACTGGTGCCCGTAGGGATCGCGCACCTCGAACATCTCACCCGGCGCCAGCGTCACGTCGTGCTCCGTCTTGAAGGCGAGCCCGGCAAACGCAGAGAACAGCACCACGATCCCCATGTGGACGATGTAACCGCCGTACCGGCGGCGATTGCGCGCGATGAGCCGCCCCAGCGCGACGACGACTCCCTCGCCGTGCATGCGGCGGCGGGCGCCGGTGCCCTTCACGAACTCCTGCACGATCGTGCCGGTGACAAAGCCCGCCAGTGTGTACGCGACCAGCGCGTATGCGTCGCGCATGCCGAGCGCGACGAGCATCGCGCCAGTCGTCAGCCCGGACGCGACCGGCACCGCGAACTGCCGCTTCAGATTCGGCATGGACGCGCGCCGCCACGCGATCAGCGGACCGACGCCGGTCAAACCGAGCAGAAGCAAGCCCAATGGAATGTTCACCGTGTTGAAAAAGGGCGGACCCACCGTGATCTTCGTGCCGCGCACGGCCTCGGAGATGATTGGAAAGAGTGTCCCCCACAACACCGAGAACGCGATGCCCATCAGCACCAGATTGTTGTACAGGAACGCGGCTTCGCGACTGAGCATGCTCTCGAGCGTGGCCGTCGTCTCCAGATCCTTGAGGCGGCGCGAGACCAGGATACCGGTCGCGACGATGGCGACGACGAGAAAACCGGCGAACCAGTTGCCCACCGGCGACTGCGCGAAGGAATGCACGCTCTCGATGATGCCGCTGCGCGTGATGAAGGTGCCGAAAATGGAAAGAAAGAAGGTCGTGGCCACCAGCGTCACGTTCCACTTTCGCAGCATGCCGCGCTTTTCCTGAATCATGATCGAATGCAGAAACGCCGTGCCCGTCAGCCAGGGCAGCAATGACGCGTTCTCGACCGGATCCCAGGCCCAGTAGCCGCCCCACCCGAGCTCGACGTACGCCCACCACATGCCGAGCGTGATGCCCACGGTCAGAAAGAACCATGAGAGCAGCGCCCAGCGCCGAACCGCCGCGAGCCACTCGCCGTCGAGTCGTCGCGTGATCAGCGCAGCGATCGCGAACGCGAAGGGAACGGTCGTCGCGACGTAGCCGAGGTACAGGTTGGGCGGGTGGATGGCCATCCCCGGATTCTGCAGCTGCGGGTTCATGCCGCGGCCATCCTGCGGCACCCAGTCCAGACGCTCGTACGGATTCGCGCCGAAGCACGTCGCCGCGAGAAAGAAGAGCGACACGACACCGAGCGTACCGGCCACAAACGGCGCGAGCTCGCGGTTCCGTGTCCGAGTGGAGAAGACGGCGAGCGCGGCGTATCCACTCAGGATGAGGCACCAGAACAGCATGGAGCCGGCCTGGCCGCCCCAGAACGCGGCGATCTTGTACACCAGCGGAAGATTCGAACTCGTGAACGACGCGACGTACTTGAACGAGAAGTCGCTGGTGATAATCGCCGTCCACAGCCCCGCGGACGCGAGCGCGACGAAGGCCAGCGTCGCGTACACGCCGCGCTCGCCACTGGCGATCAGGTCGTCGCGTCGCAGATACCCGCCGGCGAACGATGCGGTCGCGCTCCACGCAGCCATCAACAGCGCGACCCACAGCGACAGCTCGCCGATGAGGATCACGCCTGTCGCTCCACCGCCTTGTAGCCGGGAGTGTCGCGGTACTTCTCGGGCGCGTTCTCGTAGCGCGACGCGCACTTGGCGAGCAGGGTGGTCGCGCGGAACGTTCCATCCCGGCCGAGGCGGCCTTCCACGACGATGTCCACGCCATCCGTGAACGTGTCGGGGGTGATGCCGCGATACACCACGGGATAACTCCAAGCACCATCGGTCATCGTGAAGTGCAGCAGCTTGCCGCCCGGATCACGACGTATGGAGCCCGGCACGACGCGCGCACCCACTTTGACGCCGGTCTCCACAAAGCCAGGATCGCTGACGACCTTGGTCGCGAGTTCCTGCGGCGTGAGGTAATACAGCGCCGTCTGCTCGATCGAGGTAGCCATGAGGTAGCCGCTCGTCCCGAGCACGAGCAGTCCGCCGACGATGAATTTCGTGCGTGCGCTCACGGCACTCCCGCGGCGCGCCCGCGTGACGTCGCGGGTCGCGGCCTACTCAGTAAGTGTGTTTCTGCGCCGCGACGCGCCGAACGCGCGCCATGACGCCATCCAGCTCGGCTTCCGCGCGCGACCGTTCCTCCTCGGTCCACGCGGAGGAGTTTCGACTCAGGTGACGAACCTTCTCCAGCATCTCGTCAATGAGCGTACGCAATATGACGTTCGACCGACGATTGTCGGACTCGGTAGTACTCGACATGTCGCTCCCGCTGCGGCTGTCAGATGGCGGCCCGCCGTGCCGATTCCCAATATAGAGCGCTGCCATCGGACGCAGAAGGCTGCCGCGCGTGCCAGCGACCGCGGAGCGATCAGCTCGTGAAATGCGCGTCGATCGCCTTCTGAATCTCCGCGGGCGTCTTGCCTTCCGCGGACATGCGCCCGGCAACCACCGCCTCCATTTGACACGCATCGCAGTGCTCCGCGTGATCAGTCTCGAAGCATTCCACGAGCGCACGGTGACCGATGTTTTCCTTGCACCGGCAGTAGCAGTAGATCTTTTCGAGCACCGTGGCGTACTGCCTGGCCGCCGTGTACGCCGCACGTGTCCGGCGATCCGTGAAGCGCTGCGGATCGAGCACGCGATTGGCGGGCAGCACGTCCACGGGAACGGCGGTCGCCGCGGCGACCGCGGGTACACTCGCACTGGCAGCCGTGGTCTTCGGCTCGTCACGACAACCGGCGGCCGCTACGGCGAGAACCACCAGCACGACCGCCTTACGATACGTGTTCGAGATCATCTGACGCTCTTGTCGAGGATGAGATAAAACGTACCTGCGCCCGCGGCGTCCCACAGCAGATCGCGGCCACTGAAGCGCGTGCTCCGCCGATCCCGCCACTCCTTGCCGACCCCCACCGCTCCCGCTGCCGTCGTCGCGCCGAGCAACGCGGCGCGGTGATCCGTGTCCGCCGCGCGCAGGGCGGCATAGGAGACGCTCTGCACGAACGCGGTCATCAGGAAATGTTTGACCTTGTCCGCGCCGAACCACGCATCGCGTCGTGCCGCTCCGGCCGGCGACGCCTGCAGCAACAGTGCGAGGATGGCGACGCGCTTCATGCGACGCTACGCGTTGTGGACGCCGACACGATTCCCCACTCGCGCATTCGGGTACCGAGCAGAACGAGCGCGCGCGCCAGGAGCACGCGATGCTCGGACTGGTGGATCCAGCTGCTCGCCCCCGATGGGTGCGGCAACGGGATGACAATGGACTCGCCGCCTTCGTGCGACCGCGCGTGCTCCCTGCCGATGACATCCGCGAGTGCCACTGCGCCGAGGAAGCGATCGATGGCAAGCCGGCCGACCGGAATGATCAGCGGCGGCCGAATCATGCGCAACTCAGCCTGCAGCCAGGGCGCGCAGTGTTCCCGCTCTCGCAGCGAGGGCACGCGATCGCCTCGGCCGCTCGCCGCCGCTCCCGGAAAACAGCGCGTGATCGCCGCGATGTATACCCGCTCCCGAAACGTGGCCTCGTCCACCCCAGCAGTCGTCAACCACCGGAACAACGTCTTGCCGGCGCGTCCGGCAAAGGGCACGCCGCCGTGCGCCTCCACGCGGCCCGGCGCCTGACCCACGAGCATCGCCAGCGGCGCACGCGCCAGCGCGACGATCGGCCGAACATCCGAAGGCCCGTCCGCGCATCGGCGGCAGCCGCTCAATGCGTGGCGATGCGCGTGCAGCGCGCAGTCGAGCGCTCGGCCGGTCGGCATCTGTCGCGCTCTCAGGATCCGCCGTCGCGCGCCCATGCGAGCGTCGCGCGCACAGCGCGGCGCCACTCGGCGATCCCACCGCGCGCGCTGGAACCCGCTTCGGGCGTGAAGCGCGTGTAGCGGCGTGAGGAGAGAAAGGCCGGCGCATCGGGCCAGATGCCCGCCGCGAGTCCGGCGAGTCCCGCCGCGCCAAGTGCCGTCGTCTCGATCATGTCGGGCCGCTCCACGGGAATGCCAAGAACATCAGACTGAAATTGCATCAACCATCCATTCGCACTGGCACCGCCATCCACGCGCAGCGGCGCTCCATTCGCTCCGAATCCACCGCGCTCACGCATGACCGCGAGCACGTCGTGCGTCCCGAACGCCATCGCCTCGAGCGCCGCGCGCACCAGATGGTCACGCGTCGAGCCGCGCGTGAGTCCGACGATCGTTCCCCGCGCGCGCGGCTCCCAGTCCGGTGCGCCAAGCCCGACAAGCGCCGGCACGAAATACACCCCGCCCGTGGACTCGATCCCTGCGGCGATGGCTTCGGTCTCAGCGGCCGACTCGATGAGACCGAGCCCATCGCGCAGCCACTGCACTGCCGCGCCGGCGATGAAGATGGACGCCTCCAGCGCGTACGCCGTGCCACCGCGTTCATCGCACGCCACAGTCGCCAACAGGCCGCTCCCAGGGCTGCCGCATGCGTCCCCGGTGTTCATCAGGAGAAAC
>JANNOC010000185.1:0-2024 GCA_031398865.1 Gemmatimonadota bacterium
TGATTCGGAATTCAGCAACCGCAGCATGCGGCCACCCGCCGATTGAACAGCGCAAGCCGGTTCAACCTAGAAACCGCAGTTGGACGCGCCCGAGTGGGCGGCGAAGCGGTGCGCTGGCAAGGCGCGACGACGCTGCGGGCTTTCAGGATCTCCACGCGCTGCGCTTCACCGACCGAGAGATCGGCGACCCGGCGTGAGGCATCCACCGCGAGACCAGTCTGTTCACTCAGCGACTGCACCGCGGCAATCGCCCGCTTGCGATCCAGGAGCACGCCGCGTTTGATCTCACGCCCGAGCACGACATTCTCCGCGACGGTGAGCGTCGGGACGAGCATGAAGTGCTGGTGCACCATGCCGACGCCCGATGCGATTGCCTCGGCGGTGGACCACCCGGTCACGCCGCGCCCGGCTACCTCGATCGTGCCGCCATCGGGCTGGAACATCCCGCTCAGCATGCGCATGAGCGTGGACTTCCCGGCGCCGTTTTCCCCGACCAGCGCATGGATCTCGCCGGTGGACACGTCGAGCGTCGCGTCGCTGTTCGCCTGCACTGCTCCGAAACGCTTGCGCACGCCCTGCATGCGAATGGCAGAGCCGGCGGCGTTGGTATGCGCTACGCGATCCGCGCCCGGCGACTCGTTCATTCCCGCAGCGACGGCACGGTGATGCGGCCGGCGATGATCTCCCGCTTGAGCTGCTCGAGTCGTGCACGAACCGCGTCCGGAATCAGCGCGCGATTGTTCGCGTCGTAGATGTAACCCACGCCTTCCTCGGCCAATCCGAACTGCGTAATGCCGCCCTTGAAGGTGCCATCCTTCGCGCGCCGAATCGCTTCGTACACGGCGGCGTCCACGCCTTTGATCATGGACGTGAGGATGTGGCCTGGCGCTTCGGCCGCCTGATCGGCATCAACGCCGATCGCCAGCTTTCCCGTGGAACGCGCCGCCTCGAACACCCCGAGCCCGGTGGAGCCGGATGCGTGGAAGATGACATTCACACCCTGCTGATACTGGCTCAGGGCCAGTTCCTTGCCGCGGCCGGGATTGCGAAATGCTTCCGGCGTGACGCCGGCGTACTGCGCGATGACCGTGCAGTCGCGGCACACGTGACGCACGCCCGCACGATACCCAGCTTCGAACTTGTGGATGAGCGGGATGTCCATTCCCCCCACGAAGCCGAGCTTCTTCGACTTGCCCACGAGCGCCGCGAGCGCGCCCACGAGGAACGATCCCTCCTCCTCACGGAATTTGAGCGCGGCAAGATTGGGCGGCGGCTGGATGACCTTTCCGTTCGCGTCGGTGGAGACGGCGAAGTCCACTCCCGCGAACGACACCTGCGGATACTCGTTCGCGAGTAGCGTCAGGTCGTCAGTGAATATGAAGCCGACGCCGACGACCAGATCCATGTCCTGCGCGGCAAGCAGTCGGAGGCCTGCCTCACGATCGGAGCCTTCACCCGGCTCCACGAAACGCACGACGGCGCCGAAGTCGCGCATCGCGCGTTCGGCGCCGAGATATGCGCCATCGTTGAACGACTTGTCACCGCGCCCGCCCAGGTCGAAAACGATGCCGACAGAGACTGCTCCCTCGTCGGCCGCTTCAGCGGCGTCGCGGGGGTGCACGAACAGCAGGGCAATGTGCGCGGCGACGAGGACGCCGATGGCGACGAGCAGCTTTCGCATGGAGCGCTAAGAATCGCGCGGTGTCACGGCGGCGGCAAGACGCCGCGGGCTGTCCCGCCTACTGCACGGCGTCGAGCTTCCAGAGGCCGTTCACCATGTCAGACGCGAACAGCGAGCTGCCCACGTAATGCACGCCCCACACGAATACGGTGCCATCATTCACCAGATACGCCTTCGTCATGCGCCCCATGGAACCCAGATTACAGCGGCCGTCGAGCGACTTCTGCGCTGCCGTGCACGTGCCGAGATCACCACGGATGTTGAGCGCGCGGGCTCCAGCGTTGTAGTACGCGGCGTACAAAATGCCGCGCGCTTCATCCAGTGAGAAGTTGTGCGTGCCGGC
>JANNOC010000202.1:0-3159 GCA_031398865.1 Gemmatimonadota bacterium
AGGCGAACGGCTCGGCATGTACTGACGCGAATGCGTGCACGCAGACGGACACGTGCCAGACGGGAGTCTGCACGGGCGCGAACTCAGTGACGTGCACGGCGAGCGATCAGTGTCACGTCGCGGGGACCTGCAATACGGGTACGGGGGTCTGCACGAACCCGAACAAGGCGAACGGGACGGCGTGTACTGACGGGAACGCATGCACGACGTCGGACGTCTGCAGCGAAGGGTCGTGCTCGGGCACCGCGGGAACTGTCCCCGGCAACGTGGCTTCCGTGCTGGCCACGAAGTCGGGTACGACCGCGGTATTCAATTGGAGTGCGACCGCAGAAGCGAGCTCTTACGACATGCTGCGTGGGAAAGTGAGCAGCTGGCCGGTGGGGTCAAGCCCTGCCACGGAGACTTGCTTCGGCGGCGTGCTGGTGAATACGGCAAGCGACGGGACGGTTCCTGGCTCCGGCGTTGGCTACTGGTACCTCGTCCGCGCCCAGAACGCGTGCGGTAGCGGAGGCTACGGCTCGCAAGCGTCGAACGGCATCCCGACGGTGCCGCGGCTCAGTGGAACGTGTCCGTAAGCAGAGCCGAGCGTGGGGCCTGAAAACGAGAATAATCTCTGTAGAACAGCCTAAACGTGAGATTGGCGGCGAGATTCTTGGCGATAGAGCCTGGTTGACACCAACACCTCGCCCGAGCCGTTCTGTGGGCGTCTTGTACGTGTTCCAGCTACGAGGTCGTACGAAACGAAGCGAACGCGCAGCTGCGAAACGCATGCAGCGTCTGGCGTGCTTCGTACTGCGTCGCTTCACGTCGCGAGCGTTCCAGCACTCATAATCCGCTGGTCCCTGGTTCGAGTCCAGGTGGGGGCACCAACTTCATGTGCTTGCTTCCCTTCTTCTGTTCATCCTCGGTCCAGGCGTGAGCCTCACCGGCTTGGCAAGGAGCGCGAAGCGGTCGTCTTGTCGAAGTAAATGATCGCGTCGTAGAGGTTGCAAAGGTCGGTGGATGCAAACTGCGAGTCCGTCGCCAGGGCCCCGATCGAACGGAACGAGTGCGGACGCTGCAACCAACCTGATCCCTGGTCATCCTTGCTCGCTTTGCGCAAATCCAGAATGAAGCTGGGTAGTCCGCTGGTGCGGAAATACTCTTCATAGCTGTGCTTGATCGGCGACTTCAACCGATTGTCGCTGCGCAAGCCATTCTTTCGCACAATCGCGGTGTAGTGGCCCTCGCCGGCTGCGAAACCAATGACGACCTGGTCCTTGCCGTACCACTCGTCGAGGAAGGCGCCCATCGTGTTGCCGCCGCGATACTTCTGCCGACTCACATGGACGTTGTGGGCCCAGAGAACAATCTTCGCGTCCCTCGGCGCGTGGTCGAGTATCCATTGAACGTTCCTGGCCATGCTCTCGTCGCGGGGCGTCTCCTGGGCAATGAGTTGTAAATATTGGTGCACGACACGGGCGTTTTGAATTGCCCAGTCGGCCTCTTTCTGCGAGGTAGCCGTGACGTAGTTTTCGCGGCTCGCCTCCATTTGGGCCACGATCTCGCCACATTTCTTGGCGGCCGCCGAGGCGCCGGTCGCGACGGCGACGCTGCTTTCCGCTCTCTTGGGGCGTTTTCGGAACTTCTTGCTGTAGATGGCCTTGGCGCCCTCGAGACGCTGCGGATCGTTCTCTTTCAGAAAGTCGAGGACGATGTCCATGGCGACGTCGGGCGTTTGCATGTCAAAACCGGTGAATTCGATGCGGCCCTTGCCCGATTGGTTGAACTGGCGCATCCATTCAACCATCTCGAGCACCTCCTCTGTGTTCCAGGTCCAAAAATACATGCCGGCGATGAGCTGCCTGGGGTCGCCCTTGCCTTCAAGCACGTACTCATTGAGCCGGTACGCCTCGGGCATGTTGGCTTCGATCGAAAAGATGGTGAAGCCCCTTTGGCTGGCCAGGTACTCGACCAGCCGGTGTTTCATCTGGAACACCTCGCGCGTCCCGTGAGTACACTCGCCGAGCGAGACGATGCGAGCATCGCCCATGAGGGCCTTGAGCGGCTCGAGGTCTTCAAAGCCGTTTCCGGCCTCGGACGTCTCTAGCGCAATGGCGTTGGTCCTAATCCATTCGAGTTCCTCCGGTTTGGGACCATCCGCGCAGGCCGTCCAGCAAGCCGCGAGCAACAGCATAAGCAATGCCGGTTTTCTCAGTTGTCCTCCTTGAGCACCCGAGGGATTGCCCCGCGGTGTGAAGGTCGGCGCGTTCCGACCCATTTATGCCGCCACTCGTGAGCGGTGTCCAGTTCCTCGGAGGCCGAGGCCGCGGTGTTTGATCCGTCGCGCTCACACAGCGTCGATGGCTTGAGCGACGTTGAACCCGAGGACCGCACCCCCTCCTCACGCTGCTCGATGTGGCGAAGCGTTCGACGCCCTGGACGTCCTCGATCGGCACCGCCTTCTCGCGGTGCACGGGTGAACGCGACGTCGGTGACGAGCTCATGCGAGTGGGGCTGGAAGTTTGCAACGTAGAAGCCGGAGAGTCTGGATCGAGACGACCAAGGCCGTGGTGCGGGGCCGCAAGGCAACCTTACCCAGCCCAACACCTAGCCTTGAAGTGTGAGCGGTAATCGTCGGTGCGCGAGCGGACTTTGATGACGAGACGATGGGCAAGGTCACGCCAGAGTCCGACGGAGATCGCGTCGACGCAACTGCGACGCCGGCTGGAAGCCGATGCCAAGTCCCTATTCGCCTTCTATCAGTATGGGCGCTTGCACGGCGTGGTCCGTTTGCGATGGGGCTTCCTCGAAGAAATGACTCCGGCGCCGTGGGTCCATCCTGACGAGCTCCGCCTTTATGGCCTGAAGGGTCAGGCACTCGTGGGCGAGAGCGCAACTCTGTCGCGTGGTGCGTGAGTCGCGCGGTTACGGGACGGCGCTTGTGGACGACGAAGGGTTCGCGGTAGACGACCGTGACGTCCGACTCGCGCGTATCGCCATGATGAATGGCGGCCTCGATCCGGTTTGATTTTGCCTCTGTAGGCGCTCACCAAGAACCGGACTTTTCTGAACGCACGCCGCTGGGGGAGGGGTTGAATCATCATCCGCGCCGAAGGCGCGCCGGCGTGACGTTCGCTGCGGTATCGTGTCCGACCGAGGTCGGACAAAGAAAACCCC
>JANNOC010000206.1:0-3874 GCA_031398865.1 Gemmatimonadota bacterium
GCCGGCGGCGGGATGGTGAGCCGTGGAGGTCTCCGCCTGATCAGCGCTTGCCGTCTTGACGGCGATCCAAGCGGGTCGGCCGCCGCCTCTCGTGTTTCACGAGCTGGATGGCGGCCGGCTCAGCGGGCCCCGCAGCACAAACCCAGGTCGTTCGGGCCCCGCCACTCTATACGAGCAGCAACTCGCTCTGATACTCCCTCGGCGTGATGACCAACTCCCGCTCCCCGATGAAACCATTCACCTCGGTGCGCATTCCGATTTCGCCGGGTAGATAGACCCCCGGCTCGATCGAGAACCCGACACCCGGGATCAGCACGCGCTCGTCCCGCGTCTCGAGGTTGTCGATGTGCGGGCCCGCGCCGTGCAGCGAGCGCGGATCGATCGAGTGCCCGGTGCGATGCGTGAATTGGTCGCCGAACCCCCGCGCGGTGACCACACTGCGCGCCGCGTCATCCACTTCTCCGCCACGCACCGCGATCCCGCGCCCCACCCGCTCGCGCAGTAGCGCGATGGCGGCGTCCCGCGCGTCACGAATCGTCTCCCATACGCTGATCGCGCGCGCGGAGGGCGCACCCACGGAGGCCATCCACGTCTGATCCGCGAAGACTCCCCCGGTCTCGCGGGCCCAGAGGTCCAGCAACAGGATCTCGTTCACGCCGATCGCACGCGGGCGCTCCGCCGTTGGCTCGTAATGCGGATTCGCGGCGTTCGCGCCAACCGCGACGATCGGCGGATGCTCACTCTCCAGCCCCGCACGCTGAAAGCGCTCGAGAATGCGCGCCCGCAGTACATGCTCTTCGACCGGCTCACTGGTGCGTGCGCGCTCCCCGGCATATTCGAGCGCCTCACGGGCGATGTCCGCGATCGCCTCCGCCGCGCGATGGTGCGACGCGAGCTGCGTGGCGGTCCACACCGCGTAAAAGCGGGTCACCAGCTCGGACGACGTCACCACCTCCGCGCCGCATGCGCGCACCAGCTCGAGCACCCCGGCCGGAACGCGATCGAGATACGGGATCGCGTCGCCGGGAGAGTATTCCATCGCGACGCGCTTGCCTTTGACGAGCTCGCCCAGTGTGCGCTCCAGCGTCCTCCACGACGAATAGCTGCTGCGCCGCCAGGTCGCCGGCCACGCGCGCCACGGGCCTTGCTCGATGGCGTGGGAAATGGCCACCGGCGCGCCCTTTCCCTCGCTGGGAATCAGCACGAAGATCCGGCGCGTCACCATGCCCTCGAGCACGAGCACGCCGGTCGCGATGGGGTTGGCGCCGTGGAAGTCGTACAGCAGCCAGCCATCCAGCCCGGCGTCGGCGATGGCGCGCTGCACCCGCGGCAGCGACTCGAGCGTCAACATTGGCTACTTCGCGGCCGCGCCGGCGGCGGGAGGGCGGTCGGCCGCGGGACGATCCGCGCCACGCCATTCCGCCCGCCACTCGCAATGCCCCTCATTTCGGTTGGTGCAGCGCACGTGCTCGATCGAGCCAGTGGCGCCGATGAGCAGGCGCATCAGCTCCCGCAGCGTCGCTTCGTAATAGCTGCATCCGGCCCCACGCGGCGCGGAGCTCGCCGTCACCGATTCGTTGACCGAGAACAGCAGCGTCGAGCCGCGCCGCTCGAGCGTGCCGTTGAGGTAGCGCCCAACCAGCCGGCGGGCGCGCCGCAGCGCCATGGGTCGGGCGACGAACGATGGCAGAATGAGCATCATCCGGCGCGCGACGGGCGACAGCGTCAAATACGCCTCTCTCGCGAGAAAGCGGCCCGCCGCGCGAAAAACCGCCTCGGCGTCAGGACGACGGCCGAGCAGCGTCGCGATGGCGACAGTCTCGTCGAAGGAGGAGCGCTGCTTGCGCTTGACCAGGTCATTGAAGCGACGGATCTGGAGGTAGACCGTATCGCTCAAGCCGAGGCGTTTGTTGCGCAGCTCCGAGACGAAATCGGCATCGAGGTCGCCATCAGGCGCATCGACGTCGCGAACGGCTTCGAGAAAGCTGAGGGGAAGTAGAGCGTCAACAGTGGCGGGCATGATGCAATTGAGGAGGCGGCTGCGAAGCTAACGGAGAAACGGTAGCCCAACAAGGCGCCACCGTGCACATTGCTCCGACCATGCTCTCTCGTGCGCTTGCCGGCTTCGCGCTTTCCATGCTCATCGCCGGCGGCGCCAGGTACGCGCGCGCTCTCTCCGCGAGCGGCACCCTCGCGGCGATCGCGGTGGGCACAGTGGCGATCGCGGCGGGGTGGGAGTGGGGCGCTCTCCTCATGATGTTCTTCGGAACGTCCACCGTGCTCTCCCGCTGGCGCCGCGCCGACAAGGAGCGACGCACGGCAGGCGTCGTCGCGAAAGGCGGCGAGCGTGACGCGTGGCAGGTCCTCGCCAACGGTGGCGTGTTCGCGCTCTGCGCCGCGGGGTCACTGGCAAGTGCGTCTGATCTGTGGCCGGTGCTTGGCGCCGGCGCAATCGCGGCGGCGACCGCGGATACCTGGTCCACGGAGATCGGCACGGCGACGGGCGGCGCGCCGCGCTCGATCCTCTCCTGGCGCCCCGTACCGGCCGGACTGTCGGGCGGTGTGACCGCGGTGGGAACCGCGAGTGCGCTCGCGGGTGCGATAGTGATCGCGGCAGGCGCGTGGATGCTGGGCTGGCCGGCGACCGCCGTGACAGGGGCGGTCGCGGGAGGGGTAGGTGGCGCCCTGCTGGATTCCGTGCTGGGCGCTACCGTACAGGGGCGGCGCTGGTGCGCGCAGTGTGGCATGGTGACCGAGCGCTCGACGCATGTCTGTGGCAGCGCGACCGACGTACGCGGCGGCGCACGCTGGTTGGACAACGATTGGGTGAATCTGATGAGCACGATCGGGGGAGCGGCCATCGCCGCGGCGGTCGCCTTCTGGTATCGAGGCACAGCATGACGAAGCGGTGTGCGGCTCCATGGAGTGCACGATCGCGACGCTACGCAACCTGCGCGGCGCTGGTTCTGGTCGCGGCGTGCGGCGGAGGCGCCGACTTCATGTTCGACCTCGGCGGGCCGAACAGCGGGATCGGTGGCGGTGACCGGGGTGCCACCGCCGCGATTGTCGGTACCTGGACCAGCATCGTCACCTTCGCCGACGCGGGCGGAGTCGTGCATCAATCGGAAACGATCTGGCGCTTCGGTTCCGACAGCAGTGCGACACGGACCGCCATCGCGACCAACCTCACGTATGGCTATTACGACGTGACGATCACCGATGCGCGCTGGCGGGTGCTGGGACAGATTCTCGAGATCACCTATCTCGAGCCGCGCGTGAGCGTCGCCCGTTTCGACTACCGGGTGGATCGCACCACCCTCGTCATCGGGACCACGGTGTTCGTCCGCCTCCCACCGTGATGATGGGCGGCGCATTCGCTGTCCCGAGCGTGGGCGCGTGAGTGTGAGCCGCGCCCAGGTGATCGTCGTCGGAGGCGGGCCTGCCGGCGTGTCGGCCGCGTGGTCGCTCGCCTCCCTCGGCGTCGAGGTGACGCTGCTCGACCGCGCGCGCTTTCCGCGCGACAAGGTGTGCGCGGAGTATCTCAGCCCCGAAGCATCGCGCGTGCTCGCGGCAATGGGCGCGCTGGACGACGTGGAGCGCGCGGGCGCCGTGCCGCTTGCCGGAATGATCATCCGCGCGCCGAACGGCCGCGCGGCGCGCGGCAACTTCGCGTCGTCACACGGCTTTCGCGGCTTCCGCGACCGCGGGCTCGCGTTGCGGCGTACGGTGCTCGACGCGCTGCTGCTGGATCGCGCGCGCGCCGCCGGCGTGCGCGTCGTGGAAGGCGTCCGCGTCACCGACCTGGAGCGCGACGGGAGCGGTCGCGTCACGGGCGTCGCGACGCTGGAACCCGACGGCGCCACCGCGGTGCGCC
>JANNOC010000227.1:0-14826 GCA_031398865.1 Gemmatimonadota bacterium
GGCTCGAGGGATCGCGCGCGAGCTCGTCGCTCCAGCGGCGGACGTCGTCAGACATTGGCATGCTCTTCCAGACGCGCACGCAGCTCGTTCGCCGACGCGAGAGCGGCCCGAACGCGCGCTCTCTCCGGCGCCTGCGGCGCCTCTCGCAGGAACTGCTCCCAACTGGCGATGGCGGTGATGAAGTCGCCGCGACGCGCGGCGGCGAAGCCCATCTCGAGCTGGATCTCTGCGTTGGCGGGTTCCAGCTGCGACGCGCGCCGCAGTTCCTCGCCGGCGTCACCCAGCCGGCCGAGGCGCAGCAACGAGCGAGCCGCCGCGAGGCGTGCCACGCCGCTCTGTGGATCCGCGGCGATCGCCGCCCGGGCCGCGCCCAGCGCATCCTCGATGCGTCCCTCCGCAAGCGCGATGCGCGCGCGGTCAATATGCGCCACCGCATCCTCGATCGGCGGCACGCTGCTCGGCGTCGACCGCTCCGGCGTACGCAGCTCCACGATGCCCGTCGCCAGGAGCCCGTACACGATCTTGGCGACATCGAACTCGCTGCGCACCAGCGCCGATGCGATGGCGCGCAGGTCCCTGGTGCCGTCAATCATCGTCAGCACTTCCCACTCGTTGGGCAGCAGATCGAGCAGCGACGGATGGTCGTCGTTCACCTGGGCCAGCACCGCAACGACGCCCAGGTTCGGCACCTTGTCCGCGATGCGCGACCATTCATCGATGCGGCGGGCGCCTTCCATCAGGAGTGATTCCGTCGAGATGCGCACAGTCGCCTCGGCGGGCGCATCGGAGATGGGCTGCTCTTCGAAGGAGAAGAAGCCTTCCCGCCAGGACATGAGCTCGAAGACGACCGCTTCGATCTGTATGCGCACCTGCCGCTCGAGTTCTCGCGGCGCGATCGCGCCGATTCCCACCAGGATCTCGCCGAGACGGCGCGATTCGCCGGGCTGGCCCTGCATCTCGCGCGCGCGCACCAGATCCGACTCCGTCAGCTTGCCCGACCGCAGCAGCAACTGGCCGAGCGGATGCGGATTGCTGCGGATGTGCGCGAAGAGAACCTTGCCGCTCTCGAACCAGACCGTCCCCTCGTTGTCGCGCAGTTCCGACGTGACGCGCAGCGTCCCCGTCTTGCGGCTCAGGTCGAGCAGCTGAAAAACGTCGTGAATGCCGAGCTCGCGGAGCGGACCTTCGATCGCCATCAGGTCCCTCCGCGCGAGCTGAAGATGTGCTGCAGATCGATCGCCGTGCGCGATTCGCGCCGCGCGCGGCGCGCGAATTCCCCGGCGGGCTCCAGATCAATGACGCGCGCCCAGTGCTGTGTCGCCTCGCGAAACCGGTGCTGTCGCGCCAGCAGCAGCCCCTGAAAATAGATCGCCCCCGCGTGCTCCGGATCGAAGCGCAGCACGCGATCGAAGGCAACGAGCGCGTCCGCCGTTCGCTGCACCTCGAGCAGTGTTTCCCCGAGTGAGATGAGCGCCTCGAAATTGTACGGGTCGCGCCGCAGCAGCTCGATCAACAGATCCATCGCTTCCGCGAACTTGGCCTGTTGCCGGCGCAGCAGCGCGAGTTCCAGCGTCGCCTCCGCATAGGTCGGCACTGCGTCCAGGGCGGCGAGCAGCTCGTGCTCGGCCTCCTTGACGTTGCCGCGCACCGCAAGCAGCCGCGCCAGCTCGAAGCGAACGACGGCAAAGGCGCCGTCCAGATCCAGCGCATGACGGTAGGCCGTGATGGCGCCGTCGGTGTCGCCGACTGAGCGCACGATGTCTCCGATCTTCTTGAGGACATCGGCGCGTGCCGGCGCGACGCGCCTAGCGTGTTCGAGCGCATCCAGTGCCGCGGCGGGATCACCGGCGTCCGCTCGTGCGGTCGCGGCGATGATGAGCGTGTCCACGTCCGTGGGCGTGGCGCGCAGCAATTCTTCGGCGACGGGCCGCGCCTCGCGGGCGCGGCCGAGCATGAGGAGGGCCTTTGCTTCGCCGTACAGCGCGCGCGACAGCTGCCCGTTCTCTCTGCGAGCCTCGCGATACCGTTCGAGCGCTTCGCCGAAGAGCCCCTGCCGCGCGTACACGTCGCCGAGCAGCGCCATCCCTTCCGCGCGATCCCCGCCGCGCGCGAGCGCGCGACTCGCTTCCGCGGTCGCGCGATCATACAGCCCCTTCGAGAGATAGTCCGACGCCATTGCGAACGCACCCACCGCGGCCGCTTCCCCGTCCTGGGGCTGCGGCGCGGGTGCCAGCTCGGTGAAGAGCGTGTCCAGCAGGCGCGGGTCGAACGAAAATTCCTCGACTGTCTCCTCCGACCGACGCTCGCCGTCGAGATCGGGAACAATGGAAAGATCCGGATCCTCGTACTGCAGGTCGATGGCGAGCTCGAACTTCTGCGCGACGTAGTAGGGGTCGAGCTCCAGCGCGCGCTTCGTCTCGCGCAGCGCGGCGTCGAAGTCGCCGAGGTTGGAGAGCGTGAAGCTCAGGTTGTAGTGCGCTTCCGCAAAGGCCGGGCGCGACTGGATGGCGCGGGCGAATGCATTGCGCGCGTCCTCGAATTTGCGGAGCTCGGTGAGTACGAGGCCGATCCCGTTCCACGCCACCGGCTGCTCCGGTTCGATGAGCAGCACTTGTCGGTAGGCTTCGAGGGCCAATTGCAGTCGCTTCTTCTGGAACAGGAGCAGCGCGAGGTTGAGCCGCGCCTTGGCGAACGTGGCGTGTATATCCAGTGCCCGGCGGAAGGCGTCAATCGCGCCTTCCGCATCGCGCGCATGATACAGCGCGACCCCGAGGTTGTTGTGCGCCAGCGCGTACCGCGGGTCGGCCTCGAGGGCGCGCCGATAACTCTCCGCGGCGTCGGCGAAGCGGCCATCCTGGTGCATGGAGACCCCTCGCTCGTTCCAGAGCTTCGGGCTGTGCGGCTGCGCCTCAAGGAGACGATCGTAGGTCTCGATGGCCGCACGCCCATCCTTCTTGAGGAGATGCACCTCCGCCACGGCCTGCAACACGAGATCGTGCGCCTCGCCTCGCTCCAGCGCGATGCGGTATTCCCGTAGCGCCTCCGCGTAGTAGCCCTTCTGCCGAAAGGCGAGACCTAGATTGAAATGGGCGAGCTGTCCCTCCTCGGCCACCGCCATGAGCGCCGCTTCGGAGCGCCGCTGCTGCCGGCCAGGCAGTAGCTCCTCGTACTTCTGCGGATTGTATTGGTCGAGTGAGAGATTCGCCTGCGCGCGCGAGAGCGCGGGGTTGAGCTGGACGGCCCGCTTGGTGGAGGCCCGTGCCGCTTCGTGATTCCCCAGATCGCCCAGGACGAACCCCATCAGATAGTGGGCGTCAGGATTATCGGGATGAATCTCGATCGCTCGCGCGAGCGCCGAGAGCGCCTCGTCGTTGAGGCCGCGGTTGTACAGCACTTCTCCGACGTAGAAGTGCACGACGGAGCTGGCCGGATCGAGCGCGAGGGCGCGCTGAAACCAGCCGTGCGCTGCTTCGAGGTCGCCGCCGGCCTTCTCGGCCAGCCCCAGCTGGACAACCGCGCCGATGTCATCGGGATGGTGCTCCAACAGCGCCGTGAACTCGGCCACAGCCTCCCGCTGCTGGCCAAGCAGTGCGTACGCACGCCCGAGCTCCCAGCGGGCTTCCCGATCATCGGGGCGGGCACGCAGGCGCTCGCGCAGCTCGGTCACGCGACGGTCGTAGTAGCCGGTATTGAAATACGCGACTTCGATGTTGCGCTGCGCGACGTGCATTTTGGAGTCGAGCTCGAGCGCACGCGTGAACGCGCTGACCGCTTCCTCGTACAGTCCCTTATTGAAGTACAGGACGCCCAGGTTGTTGTGCGCGCCCGCGTCCGACGGGTCGATCCGGCGGGCGAACGATCGCAGGACCTCGCGATCGCGCTCCGATGTCAGCGTCGGGGCCATCTCAGCGGGTTGTCACGCCCGACGTCGTGCGGCAGACCGTCACGCGACGTTGACGGCACGCAGAATCTTTTGCAGCGATGCGAAGTCGGGGAGGAGGAGAAAGAACCCACGCAGGTGCTCCTGAAGATCCTGCAGGAAGAATTCGCTCTCCACGCAGAAGACGTAGTCCTTGTCGTTGCCGAACTGCAGGTAGGCGGTGGTAAGGACCGCACTCGACATGTCGATGGCGAGACTCGGCGGCGAGGGCAGCAGCATCAGACCCATGAAGTCACTGAGTGCGTTCATATACGCGCCGCTCAGAATATTGCCCGCCTCCTTGATGGCAGACTGCTCCAGCTCTCCGAGCTCAGTGGACGAGCCCTTCGGCCGGCGCAGCATCAGTTCGGACAGCCGAATGGCCGTCGGCTTGGGAAACACCAGCAGCGTGCGTCCCGTGAGATCACCGAGCATGTTCATGAGGACCGCTGCCACCGGCTCCTCGGGCCCGGAGATCTGTGGCGGCACATCCTCGAGACGCGCGATGTTGATGGTCGGCACGCTGATCATGATCGTGCCTCCCGTCATCTGCGACAGCGCCGTGGCCGCGTGGCCAGCACCGATGTTAGCCACCTCGCGCAACGCGTCGAGTTGAATCGGCTTCAAGGACCGAATGTCGTCCATTGCTGCTCCGTTAGAGTAGGCTCCCCACGTCCACGATCAGCGCGGGTGCGCCGTCACCGAGAATGGTGGCGCCGCTGAACAGCGCCACGCCGTCCCGCACCGCGTCGAATTGCTTCACCACGATTTCCTGCTGCCCGCTGAGCTCGTCCACGACGAGCCCCGCGCGCCGATCGCCAATCTCCAGCACAATGACCTGCCGGCTGCGATCCGTGGCCGCCGGGAGATGCATCAGCGTTCTGAGACGCAGCAGCGGCACGACGTCGTCGCGCAGCACGAGTACCTCGCGCCCTTTGACCGTACGGAGTGTCGCGGCCTCGAGCTCCACCGTTTCGTTCACGTGCGTCATCGGCAGCGCATAGGTCTCGCCTTCGACGCGCGCCAGCAGGGCGCGCACAATGGCCAGTGTCAGTGGAAGCCGCGCGATGACCGTCGTTCCCTGCCCGGGCATGCTGCGAATCTCGAGCGACCCACCTAACGCCCGCACACGCGTCTGGACCGCGTCAATGCCGACGCCACGGCCCGAGAGGTCCGTGACCTTCTCCGCCGTGGAAAAGCCGGGCCGCGAGATCAGGCGGATGAGATCATCGTCACCCAGCTCCGTGCGCTGCGCATCCACGAGCGCCAGCTCTTTCGCCCGTCGCAGTACCTTTGCGCGATCGATACCCTTGCCGTCGTCCGACACGCGAATGAGCACGGCGGAACGGTCGCGCATCGCGCTGAGCGAGAGCCGGCCCGCCGGCGGCTTCCCCGCCGCGCGCCGCGCCGCGGGCGTTTCGATACCGTGGTCCACCGCGTTGCGCAGCAGGTGGACAATGGGATCGCCGATCTCGTCGAGCATGGAGCGGTCCAGTTCGATCTCCTTGCCCTCGACGGAAAAATCCACGTCCTTGCCAAGCGCGCGCGCCGCGTCCCGAACGAGCCGCGGGAAGCGATCGAACACCTGCCAGACCGGTACCATCCGGCTGGTCATGATCTCGTCCTGGAGGTCGGAGATCAACCGGGACGCCTGCGCCACGCTCTCGTCCAGCGCTGAATCCGCAATGTCCCGGGAGAGCTGCGTCAGCCGACCGCGCGTGATCACGAGCTCGCCGATGAGATTCATGAGGCTGTCGAGCCGGCGCAGGTCGATCCGGATGTGCCGCTGCTGGCGCAGCTGCACCGTTTCGTCCAGCGCGGCACCCGTCACACTCCCGGCACCCCGCCCTCCCGATCCGCTCAGGGCCTCGATGGACACCGCTCCGCCGCCCCCACCCCCGGTGCCTAACGAGCTCGCGATGGGCGTGGCGGCCACCGCGGCCGCGGGCCCGGGCGGTCCGACGTCCACGCGCTCGATGTCGCCCGCGGCGAGTACCGTTCGCTGAATCTCCGCCGCGTCAGCGGCGGTGAGGAGACGCAGGGAAAACTCGCGATCGAAGCTCTCGGACTGCAGTGCTTCCACCGACGGGTTCACGTCGCTCACTTCTCCGAGCGCACGCGCCCGCTGCAGTGCGATGAACGCGCGCACACCGCGCAACGGCGTGCCGCTGGCGATGGTGATGCGCACCAGCACGCCGGCACCCGACATGTCCGCCGGTTGTGCACCCCGCGCGAGTGCATCGGACGCACCCGTGCGGTGCGCCACACCAGGATCGACGGCGAGCGCGCGCAGCGTCGCAAGGATGGACCCCACGTCCGTCTCGGCGGCGCGGCCCTCGACGGCCTGCTCGATCGCGCCTTCGAGCGCGTCCGCGGAGCTGAAGAGCGCGTCCATGATGGAGGGCGTCACCGCGCGGTCGCCGCGGCGCACACCATCCAGCAGCGACTCAAGCTCGTGCGAGAGATCGGCGACCGCGGTGTAGCCCATGGTCGCGCTCATCCCCTTCACGGTGTGCACGGCTCGAAAGAGCGCTCCGACGGCGTCGGCGCCGCCTTGCGTGCGCTCCAGTTCGAGCAGGGAGTGATTGATGGCCGACAGGTGCTCCCGACTCTCCGTCAGGAACAGGTCGGCGTAGCGAGACGTATCCACCGGATGGCAACCGTGTTAGGCGACAGGAATGCGCGCGGGATCGCGGACGGACGCCCGCCGGCCACCCGCGGCGGACGTCAGCCGAGCACGCGCTGCACGGCTTCCAGCACTCGACTCGGCTGGAACGGCTTGACGACGAAGTCTTTCGCACCCGCCTGAATGGCTTCCACCACGAGCGCCTGCTGGCCCATCGCGCTGCACATGAGGACTTTCGCGGCCGGATCGAATTTGGTGATCTCGCGAACGGCGTCGATCCCGCCCATGTCCGGCATCACGATGTCCATGGTCACCAGGTCGGGGCGCAGTTGCTTGTACTTCTCGACCGCCTGGACGCCGGTTTCCGCCTCGCCGATAATCTCGAAGCCCGCTTGCTGCAGAATGTCGCCCACCATCGTGCGCATGAAGATGGCGTCGTCGCAGATCAGTACCGTGTGGCTCAACGTACGTCCTCCGATTTAGAGCAGGACTTGACTGACGATCATTTGCACGTCGAGGAGCACGACCACATGCTCGCCGAGACGCCCCAGCCCACGAACGATTCCTCCACGGGCATGTTCGCCGGTCGCGGCTTCCACGTCGCGCTCCGCCAGCGGTTGCACATCCCGCACCTCGTCCACCCCGATGCCGACGAGCTTGCCCCGGAAGTCCACGAGAATAATCGACCCGCCCACCCGATCGACGTCGCTCTCCCCCAGCCGGAGGCCGAGGTCCAGCACCGTCACGATCGTGCCGCGCAGGTTGATCAGCCCAACAACGTAAGGCGGCGCGCCCGGAAGGCGCGTGGCGCGCCGGAAGGGAATGATCTCCCGTACCGCGGAGATCTCGCACCCGTACACATGGCCACCGACAGCAAAGAGCAGCAGGCGGTGCACTACCAGGTCCGCGGCTGCAGCCTCCGCGGCGGGCGATAGCGGCTGCCCGAGCGACTTAGCGATCACCATCGACTCTATAGAAGCCAAAATACTCCAGGGGATCCTCTCCGGCAAACGAGCCGTCGGTTCCGGCCACCGCGGCGAGCGACCGGCTGAGATCCGCGGGCAGCGGCGCGCGCAGGTCCATGGCCACGCCAGTGGTCGGATGCCGGAAGCGCAGCCACGCCGCATGCAGAAAATGCCGATGCGGCGGAAGCTGAACCAGTCGCCGTCCGCCCCCCCCGCCGTAGGTGTCGTCGCCCAGCAACGGGTGCCCGACCGACGCCAGGTGGACGCGAATCTGATGCGTGCGACCCGTATGCAGGTGCGCCCGGACGAGATCCGCCGAGTCGAAGCGTGCCAGGCGCACCACATCGGTGCGCGCAACACGCCCTGTACTGACGATCGCCATGCGCTTTCTGTCTCGCGGATCGCGCGCAATGGGCTGCTCGATGGTGAGGGCGTCACCATCGAGGTGCCCCCAGATCATCGCCGCATACCGCCTCACGACGTGACGAGCGGCGATCGCCGCGCTGAGAATGCGATGCGATCGCTCATTTTTCGCCACGACCAGCAGTCCGGATGTCTCCTTGTCGAGCCGATGGACGATGCCGGCGCGCTCGTCCGCGGTGGACGCATGTGTCAGTCCCTCCGCCAAGGGAGCGGGTGCGCGCCCCAATAGCGCGTTGACGAGCGTGCCGCTCCAGTTGCCCGGTGCCGGGTGCACCACCATTCCGGCCGCCTTGTCCACGACGAGCAGATCCTCGTCCTCGTGCACGATCGTCAGCGGGATGGACTCCCCCGTGATCTCCCGACTCGGAGGCGCCGGAATGCGGACGTCGACGCGTTCTCCCGCGCGCGCCTTGTAGCTGGCGCGCTCGCGCCGTCCGCTGACAGTGACGTGCCCCGTCGCGATCAGCGTCGCCGCGTGGGTGCGCGAGAGCGCGAGTCGGTCTGCAATGAGCGAATCCAGGCGTCGCTCGCTGGCCGCCTCGAGTTCGAAGGACTGCAGGGTCACCGGCTCCGCGTCACCCGTCATGTCCGGCTCGAGCGGCGACGGGGAGCGCCGGGTGCTCACGGCCTAACTCGGTTCCGTCGGGAGCGGCGCGGCGGGATCCGCGCCAGCCGGCCGCTGCGCGCGTTCACGCGCTTCCTCGTTCCAGAGCACCCACGCGAGTAGAAAGGCGCCGGTGCTCACCGCGACATCAGCCATGTTGAACGTCGGCCACCGCGCGTCACCGATGCCGACGTCGATGAAGTCCACGACGCCGAGGGGCGAGCGCACGCGATCGATGAGATTCCCGATCGCACCCGCGCATACCATCGCGACGGAGGTCAACCGCAGACGGTCGTCCGCTCGCGTCGCCAGATACAGGCGCCCCAGAATGAAGAGTGCCGCGACCGTGAGGATCATGAAGACCCAGCGCGACGCCGGGCCGACGTGCAGGCCGAACGCCGCGCCGGGATTGTAGACCAGCGTCAACCGCACCGTCTGGCCGATCACTTCGTGCGGCAGGCGCTGCGGCACGAGGAAATCCACGGCCAGCCACTTCGTGACGATGTCGAGCACGACCACCGGTGCAACGACAGCCCAGAAGTACGGGCCTCGATTCGCGTTACTTCTTGGCATCTTCCTCGCGCTGCTTGCAGGCGATGCAGAAGCGGGCGTGCGGCAGTGCGTCGAGGCGTTCGAAGGCGATGTCGTCGCCGCAGCTATGGCACTTTCCGAAGGTGTCCGGGGATCGGTACAGCCGGCGGAGCGCTTCGTCGATGTGCCAGAGAAATCGGCCTTCCTGACTCGCGAACAGAAACGCCTTCTCGCGTTCCATCGCGTCCGTGCCCTGATCCGCCATGTGGAAGGAGTACGAACTGAGGTCGCCGTCGGCGTTCTGCGGCGTGGCTCCGAACGTTTCGTCGTAGTGGCCCAGCTCCTTGAGCACCCGATTGCGCTCCTCGAGCAACCGCTTTTCGAAGTGCGTGAGCAGCTTCTTGCTCATCGGCTTCGCTTTCTTCGCACCGGTCGATGTCTGTGTCGGCATCGCTACTGTGTCCTGATCAAGGCGACACGCGCGGTGAGACCGTCGAGGTCCACCGGCTGCGTCGCGTAAGGGGCGTCCGCAAGCTCGCCGACGGCGACCTCGCGGGCAAGCACTTCACTGGCGATCCACTCGCGGTGCTCCCGCACGGCGTCCAGCACGACCGCCTCCGCGAACACGGCAAGGTCGATGCGGTCACTGACCGCGAAACCGGCATCCTTCCGCATGCGTTGTACCCGGCTGACGAGCTTCCGTGCGAAACCCTCGCGCAGCAGCGCGTCGGTAACGGTTGCGTCAAGCGCGACGAAGCAGCCGGCGTCCTCCTGAACCACCAGATCACCGGCCGCACGGCGGATGATACTCACATGCAGCGGATCCAGCTGGTGGGACTCCCCGCCAACACTGATCGCGACCGGCTCGCCGTGCTCGAACGCGCGCAGTGTCGCACTCGACAGCGCCGCAATAGCCGCGGCCGCAATGGGCGTCCCCTTTCCAAAGGTCTTGCCGAGCGTGCGGAAATTGGGCTTGGCTTCCAGCGTGACCAGGTCGTCGGACGAGGACGCGAACTCGATGATCTTGACGTTGAGCTCTGCCGCGAGCAGTGGAACCAGCGGTTCCAGATCCGCGGGCGTCAGCTCCGGAACGACGCAGACCAGACGAGGCAGCGGCTGGCGCACCGGCACCTCCGCGATTTCGCGTGCGGCCCGTCCGAGCCGCGCAAGATCGCGAATGCGCTGCATGGCGCGCTCGAGACCGGCGTCCCCGTGTCCCTGCGCGGCTCGCACATAGCTCGCTCGATGCACCGACTCCCCGGTCAGCTCGCGGTGCATCCAGTCAGTGAGAAAGGGGGCGAAGGGAGCCAGCAGACGGCACACGACGCACAGCGTTTCGTGCAGCGTCGCAAAGGCGGCGCGATTGTCCGGTGTGTCTACGTCGTAGAAGCGCGGGCGGCACTGCCGCACGTACCATTGCGAGACGTCATCCACCACGAACTGCATCACGGTGCGCACGGCCAGCGTAGCCTCGAACGCGGTCAGCAGGCGATCTGCCTCGCGCTCCACAGTTGCGAGCCGACTGAGAATCCATCGATCGATCGCGGGCCGATCCTCCGGCGCGGGATCCAGCGTCGAGGGCGACCAGCCGAAGTTGGCGTACTGCGCGAAGATGCCGCTGTAGATATTGCGCAGTGTGATCAGAAAGCCGCCGGCGGTGCCGCGAATCATCGCCTCGTCGAAGCGCCGCGGCAGCCATACCTGGCTGGACTCGACAAGAAAGATCCGCACCGCGTCCGCTCCGTGGCGTGGGAGCACAGCCCACGGGTCGACGGAGTTCCCGCGGGACTTGGACATCTTCCGCCCTTCCGCGTCCAGCACGAGGTCGTTCACCACGACCGCGCGGTACGGCGCGGTCGCGTTCGGCATGCCCTCGCCAGGCGGACGATTGTTGGGCAGGGCGTCGCCAAGCCCGGTCGCGATGGCGAGTAGCGAATAGAACCAGCCGCGCGTCTGATCAACGCCTTCCGCGATGAAATCAGCCGGGAATTCCGCCGCAAGGCGCTCCGCGTTCTCGAAGGGAAAGTGCCATTGGGCGAAGGGCATCGAGCCGGAATCGAACCACGCGTCGATCACTTCCGGCGTGCGTTTCATCCGCCCGCCGCAGTCGCACGCCCATTCGTAGCGATCGATGTACGGCTTGTGCGGGTCGAAGTCCGTCGGGAGCTCGGCGCCGATGCGCGCGGCGAGCGCGGCAAAGCTGCCGATCGCCTGCGCGTGGCTCGGCTCGCGGTCGCAGACCCATACGGGCAGTGGCGTGCCCCAATAGCGGTCCCGGGAAATGGCCCAGTCGATGTTGTTCTGCAGCCACTCCCCGAAGCGCCCCTGGCCGATTTCCTCGGGATGCCACTCCACGCGTGCGTTCCGCGCGAGCATCTGCTCCTTGAACGCCGTGGTGCGGATGAACCACGAGGAGCGCGCGTAGTACAGCAAGGGTGTCCCGCACCGCCAGCAGTGCGGATACGTGTGCTCTATGGTGCCCGCCTTCCAGAGCACGTCACGCCGCTCGAGCTCCACGATGATGCGCGCGTCGGCGGTCTTGACGAACAGTCCGCCAACAACCGGCATGTCTTCCGGGAACTCGCCTCGCGCGTTCACCGGCTGCAGGAAGGCCAGGCCGTGCCGCTGCCCTGCGGCGTAATCATCGGCGCCGAACGCCGGCGCCATGTGGACGATGCCGGTGCCATCGTCGGCCGACACGAACGACTCGGCGACGATCACCTGATGCGCTCCGTCCGCGTCGTCGAGCGGGACCCAGTCGAGGGGGCGGCGATAGCGGGTGCCGGCGAGCGCGCTACCGCGGATTCGGCGGACCACTTCCCAGCGGTCGTCGTAGTCGTCGCCGAGCACGGCGCCGGCCCGCGATTCGGCGAGCAGGATAGTCCAGGTGGCGGCGCTGCGCTTGCGTAGCTCGACGTAGTCGAGCTCGGGGTTGACCGCGAGGGCGACGTTGGAGACCAGCGTCCATGGCGTGGTCGTCCAGACCAGCAGTCGCCGGCGCGGCGCGGCGGTGCGGGGGGCGGCAATCGGGTGCGAGGATCCGGACGGAGAGAGTGTATCTGCTTCGTGGGGGGGGCCCCCCACGTCCTCCACGACATCGAGCGCCACGTACACGCTCGGATCCTCGACCTCCTCGTACCCCTGCGCCACCTCGTGACTCGACAGCGCCGTCCCGCAGCGCGGGCAATACGGCAGCACCTTGTGCCCACGGTACAGCAGGTCGCGCTCGAACAACGTACTCAGCGCCCACCACACGCTCTCGATGTAGTCGTTGGTGTACGTGACGTAGGGATTCCCATAATCCAGCCAATAACCGATCCGCGCGCTCAGCTTCTCCCAGTCCGCGCGATACTTCCACACACTCTCCCGGCAGAGCGCGTTGAAGCGTTCCACACCGAGCTCTTCGATCTGCGGCTTGCCACTGAAGCCCAGCTGCTTCTCGACCTCGATCTCGACCGGAAGTCCGTGCGTATCCCAGCCCGCTTTGCGCGGCACGTGAAAGCCGCGCATGGCCCGATGACGGCAAAACAGATCCTTGATCGTGCGCGAGAACACGTGGTGAATGCCGGGGAGCCCGTTCGCCGTCGGTGGGCCTTCGAAGAAGACGAAGGGTGGCCGCCCCTTGGCGTCGCTCATCGTCTGCCCAAAGAGATCCTCGGATTCCCACCGCCGCAGCATTTCCTCCTCGAGCTCCGCTGCCGGGCGGTCACCCAGCAGTTGCTCGTACTGGCGCGCGGGAGTCGCCACGCCGCTCACAGCCGCTCCAGGACGCCCGTGACCAGTGCCGAGAGCAAGGGCTCCGCGCGGCGGGACACCGCGACGATGCGCTCGAGGCTCGCCGGCTCGAGCGCGTCGGGCAGACACTGATCGGTGATGATCGAGATGCCGAGGACGCGCATGCCGGCGTGCACCGCGACGATGACCTCGGGGACGGTCGACATGCCCACGACATCGGCGCCGAGCGCGCGGAGCATGCGGTACTCCGCCCGCGTCTCGAGATTCGGCCCGCTGATGGCGACGTACACGCCCTCCCGCAGCACCGTACCCTGTTCCAGCGCAACAGCACGTGCCAGCGCTCTGAGCGAGGCGTCGTACGGCGCGGACATGTCGGGAAAACGCGGCCCCAACGCATCGTCGTTAGGCCCGATGAGCGGATTGTCGCCAAGCAGGTTGATGTGATCGGCGATCAACATCAGCTCTCCCGCATTCCAGAGCGGGTGCATGCCGCCACACGCGTTGGAGACGATCAGCGTCGGCGCCCCGAGCGCGCGCAGCACGCGCACGGGAAAGCTGACATCCTGCAGCGAGTAGCCTTCGTATCGATGGAAGCGTCCCTGCATCGCCACGACGGTGCGTCCGCCGAGCGTGCCGCACAGCAGCCGGCCGGCGTGCGACTCGACCGTCGACAGCGGAAAGCCGGGGATGTCCGCATAGTCGATCCGCTCCGCCACCTGGATGCGCTCCGCGAGACCGCCGAGCCCCGTGCCGAGGACGATCGCGACGTCGGGACGCGGAGCGAAGCGCGCGCGCACAACGGCCGCCGCGGCAGCGGCCCGCTGCGCCAGCGACGGTTCGTCAGTGCCGGCGGGCGTGCGCGAATCCCGCACTGCCGGCCGAGCGGTCATTCCTTGACCAGGGAGTCCAGCCACGCGGGAGTGGGATGCGGCGCGCGCGCGTCGTTGCCGCGATGCTCGGACAGCACCGCGGGCGGCTCCGCCGACTCGGCCACCGTGACTTCCGACAGCTGCCGCTCGACGAGCGTCCGGATCTGCGAGAGAAAGCTGCGGCGCCCACGATCCAGCGATTCGATGTCGCTCGCCAGCCGGCGCACCTCCCCCCGCGCCGCTTCCACGATGCGCTCCCCTTCCGCGCGCGCCTCACGCAGAATGAGTTGGGCCTCGCGCTCCGCCTGCTCGCGCGTTTCGGCGCGCAGCTGCTGTGCCGAGATGAGTGCGTCATTGAGGGCCTTGTCCCGCTCACGGAAGGCGCGCAACTGCTCGTGAAAGTTCTTCGCCTTGAGATCGAGGTCCTGGTTCACGCGCGTAATGCGCTCGAGTTCGTCCGCCATTTGTTCGCGCAGCCGGTCCACCGTCGCCTTGTTATAACCGCGAAACTCGGTGCCGCAGTCAAACCGTCGGATGTCCAGCGGCGTGAGTCGCAGCGCCCCACCTCGGATTCTTGCCACAAAACGCGGAACTGCTGGCTGCCCTCTTGCTCGGTCCAAAAGATAAAGCTGTCGGCCGCGAACGGGGTGCGATAGACCAGGTGCTTGTTGCGGCACTCGGCCGGGTCCAGGTGGTTGGTGTAGTCGATCAGCGCCACCACCATGCACCGGCCCGCCCGGAAGGTCCCATAGATCTCGCCCCAACGCCAGCCGTCGAAACGGTTGACCGGGTTGCCGGCCGCATCCAGCCGCTCGAAGGCGACCGGGTGGATCGGACGATCCTTGCCCGATAGGTTGTGAAAATAGAACCCGGTGTTGTCGTAGTACAGGGCGAAGCGGTCGCCGGCCCCGGGTACGCTGGTCGCGGCGGCGGCTGGGACGGAGGTTGCCTGGGACGCCTCTGGCGTGGCCGGCTGGGTGCCTGGCGTGGAGGCCGCCGTGTTGCGCCGCCCGGCGCCATTGGCCCCGCCCGCCAGGAAGTTAAGCCCAGCCGACCCGAGCAGGGCCACCACGAAAAACGCCCCGAGACAGCCGGCACCCCACCAGGTGGTTGGTTGGTGTAGAAGCCGTCTCAGTGCCGCGCTCAACCGGGGG
>JANNOC010000231.1:0-12317 GCA_031398865.1 Gemmatimonadota bacterium
TGGCAGTCCGCGCCGGTGGACGTATACGTCTCGTAAAAGCGGCCGATGCTGTTGTGCAGGTTCGCGATCGCCAGCATGTAGTTCGGCGCCCAGCCGTCGTAGAAACCGTGGGTCCAGATGCCGGGGAGGCCGCGACGCGTCAGCTCGTTGATCTCCTGATACGCGAGCGTGTGCCACTCATGCACGACGATGGGATCGAATTCATCGTTGTAGGGGCCGGTTCCCGTGCTCGTGTACAGAAATGGCACCGACTCATGCAGGTCGTGCAGCACGATTGGCTTCCAGTGCAGGAAGCCGCGCATGACGTGCTGCGTCAGCTTCTGCGACAGCACCATGCCGTCGCGATTGTTGTCGTGCGCGGTGTATTTCCCCCAGTACACGAGGCTTACGCCCTGTGGCCCGAGCCGCAGCTGTCGCGAGAGCTTGTTCACGTCCACCATTCGATCGCGTCCGTCCACCTCGGTCACGGGCGTGATGAGTGTGATGACGTTGGCGCGAATGGCGCGCACGTGCTCCGACTCGTCCACCGCCAGACGGTAGGCAAGTTCCATCAGCATCTCAGGGCTGCCGATCTCGGGCGAGTGGATCGAGCCGGTGATCCAGTAGATGGGTTTCGCCTCGCGCATCAGGCGCGCGCGTTCTTCGGGGGTGCGCGAGCGTGGGTCTGCGAGCTGTCCGAGCATCGTGCGATACTCGTCCAGCCGTGCGATCACGGCTTCGTCGGCGATGGCCATGACGAGCATTTCGCGTCCTTCGTCGCTTTGCCCGAGTGAAAAGAGCTTCACGCGCGGCGACTTGTCCGACAGCGCCCGGAAGTACCGGTTGATGTCCGCCACGTATGACAGCCGGCCGAGAGTTCCCGGCACGTAGCCAAGCACGTCGAGCGGCGACGGCACGGTGGGGGACTCGGGAAGGTAGTCCACGAGCTCAGTGGAGAACTTCCATATCGCGTGCGTCGGAGTGAGCTCGCGAATGCGCGCGGTGTACGCGGTATCCACTGGCTGCTGCGCGACGATCACCGCCAGCGGCGTGACACTCGCGAGCGACCACGATACCAGGAGGACGGCGGAGGAATGCAGGCGAACGGCCATCGGAGAGTCCGGATCGGTGTGAGACAGCAACCGTCCGGGATTATACCGGCGTCGCGCGCTTGGGCAAGCAGCGCGCAGACACCGCGCTCATTTCACCGCAACGCGTCGCCGTCCCAGAGTCTGCGGCTGACGATCGTGATCGCCCCGGCACGCACGTCCACCTCGCCCAGTGACGTGCGCCCGCGGCCGTTCCCTCCGTCCACGGTCAGGGTGTGCCGGCCCGGTGGCAGCGATACCCGCGCGACGCTTATGGACCCGGGAAGCAGATGCCACGAGCGGGTGTCCGCGCGTTCCAGCGCCGCGCCCACCGCGTCAACGGCGAAGCTGGTCACTTCCCATTTCCAGTTGCGCTTGCCGTCTTCTTCCTTCTCCTTATCCGCCTTTTTCTCCGCCGCACGCGCGGCAACGTACTTCGTGGCGCCGCGCAACACCGCTCGCAGAGCGATCTCGGCACGCGCGCGCCGAAAGTCGCTCACAATCGCATCCGACACGTCGCCAGTCGCCTGCACCGTCGTCACCACGCTATCCCCCGCGTGAATGACGGGGCGGAAGGACGCGACGTGCGGACGGCGATATACCGGCCACGATACCGTAATGACATGCTCGCTCCCGCCGTGGCCGCCGCCGAAGCTGATGCCACCGTCGCGGTCGTCCGATGTGAGCTCGACGCGCGAGCGACGGGAATCACCCGCGTACAGGTCCTCGTCGCGCGACAGTTGCGCGACGACGCGACTTCCGACGCCCTGCGCCCGTTCCAGCTTGGACCCTTTTTCATCCCCCTCGAATGCCTCGACATCGTCGTCGTCCAGATAGATGCTGAGGCTCTGGTTCACCCGATGCGCCACAAAGCCGTGCTCGAGTAGCATGACGACCGTTCCCATCCCCTCCGGCCGGAGCAACGGCTGGAGGCTGGCAGTCATCGCGGAATCGGCCGCGCGCGCGGACCCGGGTTTTGGCGCGGTCGTGGAAGGCGCTCGCGAAGCAGCTTTGCCGCGGCCGGGACGGCCAGTGGTCTTCTTGATCCCGCTCTTCCCCGGACGCGCAACGATTCCCGTCACCGTCGCATCCGCCGCCGCCGCCGCGGTGTTGAGCGCGATGGCGTTGCGGTACGAGACGCTGGCGTCATAGTCCTCACCCGACGCCTCGAATACGGCGCCCGCGAAGTAGCGCAGCGCCGCCCGTAGCGAGCGATCGCCCGGCTGCCGTTGCTCGTCGTACATCTCCAGCAGAAAGCTCAGCCGCCGCGCTTCCACGGCCGCGCTCGACACGTCATTGCGCGCGAGAAAGCCGAGGGCCGCGTAGTAGTGGATGAGCAGACGCTCGGACTGCCCCGGCAGATACACCAGCGCGCGATCGTTCGTGACGAGCGACAACGCACCTCGCGACGCGCTTTTCGTGTAGCGGTCTTCCGCGAGATACTGCGCCCGATCCAGCGCCCGGACGCTGGCATCGTACCGGCCCGCGTAATGCGCCACTGCGCCTTCGTACAGCAGACGCAACAACTTGTCTTCAGGTGCGTCCTGCTTCTTCCTGATGCGCGCGAACGACGATTCGAACGCGCCAGCCACGAGCGCCTGCCGCAGATGATGATCGCGGCTCTCCATGCCGTTCGGCGCGAGCACGTAGGAGCGCATCGTGCCGGCGGCGACCGCGCACCCGGAGAGTGCGAAGGTCAGCGCGGCCGCCGTAGCCGATCGCATCGCGGGTGTCCGTGCCCTCCGGTCAGCGGTTCCGCTCGAGCACGATGATGCGCTCGCGGGCGTGCGCGATCGCGTTCGCCAGTTTGGCGTTCGCGTCGCCCGTCGCCTGGATTTTCTCGATCTCCAGCTGATGCAGGAAGCGCTGGTAGCGCACGACCGCCTCGATGGGCCGCAGTTGCTGGTCCAGGAGCGTCGCGATCCGGTATTGCAGCATCGCGTCGTTCTGGCGCAGGACGCTCGCCCGATCGTACCGGTCCAGTGCCCCCGCGCGGTCTCCGGCGGCGATCAGTTGGTCGCCCTCGCGCATCAGCGTCTCGGATACCGCACGGGCGCGCCCTTCGGCCGACGCCTCCGCCGGCGACGTGACGACACGCATCCCCTGCGCTTCACGGTAGCTGTAACTGCCGACGCGCCCGTCCATCAGCTGCACCATCGCCACTTCACCAAGCGCATCGCGCGGCGTCAGCCCCGGCCGCTGTGCCACCATCACGGTGCTGTTGCCTGAATTGCGCACGCTCCACGCGTCGTGCGTCGTGCGCGTCGCGGCCATGACCTGCGTCTCGTTCATGCCGAGGGCGATCTCTCCGCGCGCCAGCGACGCGCAGACAGCGCCCCGGCAACTGCCGTGTGCGGCCGCGGCGATGGAATCCCGACGCTGCGACGCGGCGATCTGGCCGGCCTCGCTGCGCGTTCCCGCGACCGCGACCGCGTCGTCCACTCCCTTCACGCGGTCGCCGTTCACCATGACGGGCGCCTCGTGCACCTTGCGCGGGCCACAAGCGGCGAGGGCGATGAGCCCGAATGCGATGATCCGTTTCATGTGTTGTCTCCGTTACCAGCCGATACGGCGGCGGTCGATGTACTTCTTGATCTTGTGCTGGCCTACCCAGACCTTCGCGTTCGATTCCAGATCGATCATGGTGGCGTCCACCTGGTAGTAAACCACCTTCTCGCTCCCTTCCGCGTCCACGATCGCCTGCACGTCGCCCTGCAGCATGTATTGCGCGCCCTGCTCCCTCGCGATCTTCGACCGCGTCTCTGCCGCGGCGTTGGTCTGCTGGTCGGCGCGCTCGGCGCGAACGTCCTGCCGTTCGGCGGCGCTCGCGACGAGTCGCACTGATTGCGAATTGACGAACGCGCGCTCCAGATCGCGCACGAACGTGCCCACGGCAATGTGCTCCATCGTCTTGTTACGGAAATCGCCAACAATGACGGTCGGCGCCGAGCCCCGCGCCGACGTGAACTGGGCGATCCACGGTCCGGCGAGGCTCTGCGTGATCAGCTCGTTGGCAACGAGCCTGGAATCGGCATCGTTCCACCGGCCGGAGAGATCCGTGACCGAAGTCGGCTCGATGCGGGAGACGCGCTTGTTGTTGCATGCGAGCACCGCGAGGCCAAGCGTCGCGGTGCACAGTGCGCGTCGCACGTGGAAAGTGAACGCGGAGGACATCATCGGGGCTCCGAAAGCGAAGGTGGTGCGCCGGGCAGCCGCGGTGGCGCCCCGGGCGGGCGCGCGTCGGCGCCCTCACGGGAGACATACGCATCGCACACACCGGGGATTCAGATGGGAGGAATCCGTTGCCGAACAACGGGTTGCCGCATTGCGTCGAGCGGCCGTGTCCATTCCCGGGGACGCCCGAGCGTCATCCGCGTGAGAACGACTGAGAACGGGGAACTGAGGATGCGGGACTGAGAAGGGGGACTGGGAAGGGGGGCATCGGAATGGGCCCGCCTTACCAGTCCCCGCCTTACCAGCTCTCAGTGCACGTACACCACGCCGTTCATGCCCGCGTGAATGGTGCACTGATACGGGAAGCCGTTCTGCGCGTCGACCGTGTTGAACTGCTTGCCCTCCGAGCAGTTGGCGCAATTTGGAATGTCGCTTGGTGCTCCAGCCTTCACATTGAACGTCACGTTGTGAGTGCCGGTAGAAATCGAGAACGTAACCGTTCCCGTCCTCGCGATATCCACCCGGTCCGGGCTCCAGGAGTTCCCCACGTTGCCCACCGCCGCTGTGAGCCCCACAGCGCTCACGGTCACACGAGTCGTCGCCGACTTCGTGATGCCACCCGCCGTCGTCACAGAAGCGGTGATGTCGGCGCTGCCGCTCGTGCGGGCCGTGACCACACCTCCGGGACTGGTGACCGTGGCGACGGCGGCGTTGCTGGAGCTGAAAGTCGCCGCGGGAAGCCCTACCATGTTTCCGCCGTTCTGATCTTTTGGCGTCGCCGAGAGCGTCACGCTGCCGTTGACGATGATGTTGGGGTTCGCCGGCGCGAGCGCCAGCGACGTGAACACGAGGGCGGGTCCGCCTCCGCCGCCGTCACCGCCCCCACCGCAGCCAATCACGGTCACCACACTGAGCAACACCAACGAGATATGGCGCATCCTTCCTCCTGAGTAGGCGCACGTGGCGCGGAGAAAAAAACGACAACGAAGGGCGGCGCAGGCTGCGCCGGCCGGAAAAACGCCTTGTGAGTGTGGTCGGTACGTGTGCCGCTCTGCGAGCACTAGCACGACACTACCTGACTACGTCCGTCCGCACAAGCGCAGGCGGCCGGACGCCCTCCCACCCGCAATTATTCGGATGCTTCCGACGCGTCGTCCGGAAGAGCGCGATTGATGCTTTCAATCAGCGCGAGCAGCTGCTGCGACGCGCGCTGGACGCGCTCCACCTGCGCCCGCGCGGCATCGGGAAGCGCCTCGGGAATGCCGAGCAGCAGCAGCTCCGCGTATCCGCCGATACTCGTCAGCGGTGTTCGCAGGTCCCGCGACAACAGCGTCATGAATTCGGTCTGGGCATCCTTGACCTCCTGCGAGCTGCGATACCGCTGCGAGTGCTCGATCGCGACCGCCGCGCGCTCGGCGAGCTGCCCCGCGAGTAGCACGTCATCGGCGTCGTATCTGCGAGCCGACGACAATGCGACGAAGGCGATCACGCCAATCGCGCGGTCGTGCGCGACGAGAGGAAACGCCATCAGCGCGGAGACGCCGAGTGCGCGGAAGGTGCCGAACTGTCCGGAGTCTCGCGCGGCTGCGCGCAGCATCGCGTCGGTCATCTCCTCGACCACCTGCGGCTCCCCCGTCCGGATCGCCTCCAGCAGGATGCTGCCCGATCCAGGGTGCAGAGCGTCGCGCTGCAGCAGTTCCAGAAGAATCGGTTCGCCTTCCACATTCTGGCGGGCCACGTCCGCTTGGCGTAGCTCCCCGTTCGGCTCCAGCGCGTACACAACGCACGCATCGGCCAGCGTCGGCACGGCGAGCGCGACGACGTTCGCCACCGTCTTGCGATAATCCAACGAGCGGCCGAGGACGTCGCTCGCGGACGCGAGGAACGCCAGCCGCCGCACATCGGCAGCCACTTCGACGCTTGCCCGATGCTCCGCCTCACCCACTCGCGCGCGCTCAAGGGCACGCCCGCTCTCGCGCGCCAACGCAAGCATGAACGCGCGTTCCTGGTCGTTCGGCGACCGCAACTGAGAAAAGCCGAGACCCAGTACGCCAATCGCGCGGCGCTCGATCATCAGGGGAACGCTCACGTACGACTCGGTGGCGCCCAGCCCAGGCGTGTCCGACAACAAATGCTGATACGCCGTGGCCAGCGCGTCATGCGACTGCAGCCAGATCACATCACCCGTGCGCACCGCGACGGCCAGCGGGATCTGTGCACCCACCGAAATGTGTCGAATGTGCTCGATCACCCCGGGCGGATATCCCTGAGCGCGCTCGAGAGTCAGGGTGTTGCCCGCGTCGCGGAGGAGCGAGATCGAACCGGCGTGCGCGCCCGTCGCGGCGATGATGTGTTCCAGTGAGAGGCGCGCGACGTCGTCCACCGTCTGCAGCTCCGCCAGCGTCGCGGTCAGTAGCTGCAGCCGTGTCGCGCGCAACGTCGCGAGCTCCGCGGCCCAGCGCATCTCGTGCTCGGTCGTCTGCGGTCGATCGTGCACCGCCAACGCCAGCCGCGACGCGAGATCCTCGGCCAGCTCGAGATCGTGCGCGTCCAGGTGCCGGCCGCTGCCTTCCGCGCTCGTGGCGAGCGACAAGACGCCGAAGCAGCGTCCGCGCGCCGCGAGTGGCACGCACAGATAGGAGTGCGGCGTAAGGTCGTCGAACCCGGATTCGCTTGGCTGACTGTGGAGGCGAGCCAGCGCCGACGGCGTGGCGGGAACCGCGGGCATTCGCGCGCGAAGCTCGGAGCGTCCTGTGCGCATGACGGCGCGCACCGCTGCCCATGGAACGCCGACCACGGCATCGGGTCGTGCCGGCTCGCGAAGGAGCGGCTCGCGCTCCTCTCGCCTATGCGCCACGGCAAGCCGATGCATTGCCTCGCCGGCATCCTCGGCCACAATGTCTATCGTGCACCAGTCCGCGAGGGTCGGCACGAACAGATGCGCCGCCCCGGCAAGCGTCGGCTCGAAGTCCAGCGACGTCGCGAGCAGCTCGCCTAACGAGCCGATAATGGACTTCGCGCGCTCAACACGCGCCAATGGCGTAACGTCGGTGATCGTGACGACGACATCGCGCGTCGCGCCCGTGCCGGCCGGGAGCGCCACGGCGCCAACGGCGACCACGAGTCGCCCGAACTCGTGCGAGTCCCCGCACACAATGGCTCGCTCGAGCGGCTCGCGTCTGTCGATCGCCGCGCGCAGCGGAAGGTCCCGCAGCTCGATCCGGGTTCCGTCAGCCATCCGGAGACGCCAACTCTCGCGGTCGTCCGTAACCGTTCCCGTCAGAAAACCGGCGAGCGACGCAAGCGCCGCGGCAGGGTTGCCAGCGAGCGCCGACACCCCCGCGTGCGTCACGACAAAAACGGCGGTTGAGCCCGCGACCGAAGCCGCCGCAAGCGTGTCTGCCGACGGCCGCGGCCCATTCAGCGCGCGCCCGACAGAGGTCTGCCGGCCCGACTCGTCCGAGCTCGTCAAAGAGCCTCCAAAACCGAAGTCACACCTCCGTGACAAAGCAGGAACCCGGCCACCGGTCTCGACCGTACACCGTGAGTCAGCGGCTCTAATCCCTACGCGCGATCACCAGGATTCGCTGACACACCCTGCCCGGCGCCGGCGGTGTATCGAGCCTGGCCAGCGATTCTCATCTGGACGACACGCCGTCGAGAACGCGGTACAGATATTCCGCGGCCCATCCGAGAGCCGCGACCGGCACGCGCTCGTTGTCTCCATGCATCCGGAGCTCGTCCTCGAGCGGAAGTGGAAGCGGCAGAATGCCGTATGTCGGAATGCCCGCCAGACGCAGGGCCGCCCCATCCGTCCCACCAGTGGACATGAAGGGAATCACCACGACGCGCGGCGCCATGGCCTTCGCTCCGCGTTCCATAGCCGCAAAGAGGTCCGATTCCACCGGCGACGGAGGCGGGTCCGGCTGCACCTCACCCCCAACCAGCGAGAACGTCACTGCTGCTTCACGGCCCACACGCTGCATCGCCTGAACGACCGCGCGAATGTCCTCACCAGGCAGTATGCGCACGTTGAAGTTGGCCGTGCCTTCGCTGGGGATGACATTGGTGCGGACGCCACCGTCCATGAGTGTGAGTGATTGGCCCGTTCGCAGAGAGGCGTTCTGCAGCGGATCGCTCGACAGAATGGCCGCAGCGGCGACGATCGTGGCCGTGTCCGCGTCTGGCGCGGAAATGCGCAGCATGGCGCCGCGGCGCCCACTGTCCTCCTCAATCAGCGCCAGCCGCGAGAAGTAGGTTCGCGTCGTCGCATTGAGCCGCACGGGGGCGCGCCACTCGTGCACGCGCGCCACCGCGCGTGCCAGCGCCGCCAGCGCGTTGTCCGGAAGCGGTACGGACCCGTGCCCGCTCTGACCGCGCGCCGTCGCGAGCACATTGTACGCGACCTTCTCCGTCGTCTGAATGTTGACCGTCCATACCGCGCCGTTCTTGACGCGTACGCGCCCGCCCTCGTTGAGAGCGAATTCGGCGTTGCCGAGCAGTTCGCGATGCTGCGCCAACACGCGGTCGATGCCGATCGGCGGTCCACCCTCCTCCCCAGCCGTGGCGAGGAAGATGATGTCGCGCTGCAGGCGGCCGCGTCGCGCGGAGAGCTGCGCCAGCGCCGTCGCGGTAGCGGCCAGCATGCCCTTGTCATCGATGGCGCCACGCCCGTACAGATACTCTCCCCGCACCACCGGCTCGAGGGGCGGCGTGTCCCACTTCGTCGTATCGGCACCGACGACATCCATGTGCCCCAGCACGAGCACGGGACGCTTCGTCGGGCGTGTCGCACGCAGTCGCGCCACGAAATTTGCGCGGCCGTCGCCGACGTCCACGATGTGCGTCTCGACGCCCGGGATGGTCCGGAACACCGAGTCGAAATACTGAGCCGTGAGGCGTTCGTTTCCCGGAGGATTGCGCGTGTCGATGCGGATCAGCCGGTCCAGATGCGTCCGCGTCAGGCGCTGCGCGGCGGCGCGGTCGAAGCCGGCCGGAGCGGGCGCAGCCACCGCATAGGGATTGCCCTGGACGGTCTGCGCGCCAAGACATGCACAGACGAGCGGCGTGAGCGACAGTGCGAACAGCGCGTGGCGCATGGGGGTCCGGCAGCGAGTGTGGCGCGTGCGACGATGCACGGGGGCGGGACAGCGGCCAGCGAATGTAGCGCTCGGCGGGTCGTCGCGGCAACGTTGGTATCGGTCGCCGTGTTCCGCGATGCGCCGGCGCACGTTATCCATACCTGCATGACTCGGCACCCAGCCCCGGCGGTCGCCGGCGCCTCAGCTGCGCCGCGAAAGACGCACCGCGTTCTCCTTGTGGACGCGGATGCCTTCTTTGTGGCGGTCGCGCGGCTGGCCGACCCCGACGGGGCGGGACGTGCCGCATGTCTGCTCGTCGGTGGCGACGCATCGCATCGCGGCGTCGTCGCATCCGCTTCCTACGAGGCACGTGCCTTTGGCGTGCGTTCCGCGATGCCCATGGCGCGCGCGCTGAAGCTGTGCCCGCAGGCCACCGTGGTGCCTGTGCCGCGCCACGCCTGCAGCGAGAAAAGCCGCGGCATTCGGGCGGTGCTGGAGCGCTTCGCTCCCGTGGTTGAATCGGCGAGCATCGACGAGTGGTATTGCTCGCTGGACGGCACGGAAGCGCTGTACAGCGATGAACCCCTCGCCGCGACCGCGTTGCGCATGCGGCGCGCCATCCGCGATGAGACGGCGATGTCCGTCTCCATCGGTGGAGGAAGCAACCGTCTGATCGCCAAGCTCGCGGCCGAAGTCGCGAAGCCGCGCGACACGGCGGGCACCGGCGTCCATATCGTCCCCGCAGGTGAGGAAGCCGCGTTCATGCGCCGCTTCACGCTCGCGGAGATTCCGCAGATCGGTCCAAAGTTTCAGGAGCGGCTGGCACGCGTCGGACTCCGCAGCGTCGAGGACGCGCTTGCCTGCGATCGCCCGACGCTCCAGCGCCTGCTCGGCGACGGTGACAGTGCGTGGTTGTATGACCGCATTCGCGGCGTCGCGGCCGCGGAGGTCGCCGATGAGGCTGGCGCAAAATCCATCAGTCGTGAGGAGACGTTCAGCCACGACATCGTCGACGAGACATCGCTTCGCGGCGAGTTGCGCCGGCTGGTCGCGGACGCGTCAGCCGACCTGCGGGACGCGGCACTTCGCGCGCGCACCATTTCGGTGAAGCTGCGTGACCATGATTTTCATACGCGTCAGGCCAGCCGCACCGTTCGCGACGCTCTCGAGTCGGAGCGTGGCATCGCGGCGATCGCGGTCGCGCTGCTCGGGAAGCTGCGCGGCGCCCGCCGCGTGCCCGCGCGACTCGTGGGCGTCACTCTCTCTCAGCTCGTCCCCGCGGCGGAGCCGGAGCAGCTGCGCTTCTTCGAGGTGCCGCCGGGCGACGCGGCCGAAAGCGAGCGCGATCGCCGCGTGTCCCGGACCATGGACCAGGTCCGGCAGCGCTTCGGCGATGACGCGCTGGAACTCGGGCGCCGGCGCTCGGATTGAGTGGCCCGAGGGCCGGCAAAGAGTGGGAAGGTCACGCGTGCACGAACAGACGCCTAACGACGGTGGCTCAGACAGTGAGCTGCGGCGTGTGCGGCGCAGGTGGGTGGCGCTCCGCGCGAGCGTCCACGCCCCGCAGCTGCCGCAGCAGCAGGCGTCCAACGTAGCCGGACCCCCCGCGGGAGCGGATCTGGTTGGGCGTCGCGTGCAGGTAGCGCTGGCAGGTATTGCGGAACGCGCTGCCCGAAGGAAAGTCCAGGGCGAGCGCGACGCGATCGGCGTTGCGGTGCGCGGATTCCAGCATGTGCGCGGCCATGATCAGGCGCCCCCACGTGATCAATCGCTGCGGCGGCGGAAATCCGGCGTCGGTGAGCCGCTTGGACAGCACTCGCCGTGGAATGCCCGTCAGGCGCGCGAGCCTCTCGGGCGTGAGATGCTCGTGCGCGCGCGTGATCGCCAGCATGACAGCGTCGCGCACCGTGGGTGGCTGGCGCTCCAGTTCGATGGCGCGGTGTAGAATCTCCGCCGCGCTGCGCGCCTGGGCGCGCTCGATCAACGCGAGCAGCTCGCGCGGCGCGTCGTCCTGATCGGCCACCACCAGTCCGTTGATCCCGGCCTTGCCCGCATCGAACAGGTCGCGCGCACGGTCGTGGGTCAGACTCACGTACGCGACCAGCGACACCCGTGGACAGTGCACGCGCAGCCAGCGCACTTCCTCGAATGCGGCCTCCCCGGTCGCGAACAGATCCAGCACCGCGAGGTGCACCGGATCGCGCTCGCACGCCCGCCGCAGCGCCGGCCAGTCGCTGCACGTGGCGAGGCTATGCTGCGCGCGGACCGCCAGCTGCAGGCGGCGGGCATGTGTCTGGTTCGGCAACAGCGTGGCGATCAGGCCCATGACGTCCAGCGAATGAGTGGCGGCCCCGAAGGGCCTACGCTACGATCCCGAAATCGTCACGCGCAAGACGCGAAAGCGCACAATGTGATGATTCGCGGCCGCAACGTGACAGTGCCTGTTATGATCCCCCCCCATCTTCGTCCTCACCATAGTAGCACCCTTACTGCATTAATAGATGCCGCTCGCACCCTACCGCCGGTATCGCATGCCCCTTGTGCCCCACTCCTCGCACTCGCGTCACGGCGTCACGCTGATGGAGCTGTTGATCGTTCTCGTGATCATCGGCATCGTCTCGGTGATGGCGCTGCCGCGTCTGGATTATCAGCGCTACCGCATGGACGCCGCGAGCCGCGTGATTCAGGGCGCTCTGCGGACCGCGCAGCGCACGGCCATCCAGCGCCAGCACGACGTGGTCGTGAGTTTCGACGTGGCGCAGCGCCGCATTCGCGTAGTCGAGGATACCAACAATAATCAGACGATCGATCTCGGCGAGCGTGTCACCTGGAAGCCGCTGGAAGAGGGCGCCATCTTCGACACCCCGCCGGTCGGTCTCACTGGCGCCGTCACGGCGCCGCTCGTCGGCACCAACGTGCCGACGGTGGGGGGAATGCCCAGCCTCATCTTTCACCGCAATGGCGCCGCGAGCGGCGCCCTCGAAGTGTATCTCGG
>JANNOC010000234.1:0-3915 GCA_031398865.1 Gemmatimonadota bacterium
GTTTCTACTCTGATTTGGCCCACCGGAATTGCCGGGTACGCACTGCTTCCGACGCGCATGGACGCTCTCGCACTCGGTGGCTTGCTCGCGGTGATCCAGCGTAGTGAGCGAGGAAGGGCGAACGCACACAAGCTTACGAAGCAGTTGTTGGTATCGGGCCTGGTCCTGCTCGGAGTCGCGATCGCGTGGAGCGCCGTTTTCCACCCGCAGGACGGTTTGCTTCCCGCGCTGGCGCCGCATACCCAGTTATTCGGCTATGCTGGCACCGAGTTGGTCTCCGGAGCTTTGGTGCTGTATGCCATCGCAGGCACCGGAGCCGAGGGCTTTCAGCGCGTATTGATTTGGAGGCCCCTCTTGGCCATGGGGAAATACAGTTACGGCCTGTATCTCATTCACGTGCCGGTCCGCGATTTCATTCGTAGTTGGCTCGACAATGGGGCTCGCTTTCCGATTGTCTTCGGCACGCAAATCCCCGCTCAAATGGGCGTCTTCGTGCTGGGTATCGGCATTTCGGTTCTGCTTGCGCTACTGAGCTGGCATGGGTTTGAGAAGCATTTCCTGAAGTTGAAGGACTATTTCCCCTACAACGCACCGCGCCGTAATGCGAGCAGCGAGCCTCGAGCGGTGTTGAGCGCAGAACAGGCCCCCGCGCAACAGCTGGGCGGCTAACGCCAACTGAATGCTGGTTCTGAGGCAAGAGAAGCGGGAGCGAACGAACGTGGGTCCCTGCTGTATCAGTTTCGCTCTGCGGTGAGTTGCTTCGCCCACGCCAGAAGCGGGGTCACGATTTCCATCTCAGCGAAGAACGCCGCGTGGGACTCTGCCGTCACCGGGATCCGGGCGACGGCGGTCAGTTGAAGCGGGCGATTGACGCCTCCCACTTGCATCACGGTGCGATGGCCGAGCGAGACGGCGAGGCGCCGCGTGTCAGCATCGAATTCGCCGAAAGGGTAGGAGAGGGACGATCGGCCACCGACTCCCGCAATGAATCGAAGCGCCGTGTCGAACTCGGCGCGACGCTGCGGATCATCGAGACAGCGGAGGTTGGGGTGGCGCGCGGTGTGACTGCCGAAGGACCACCCCTCTAGCGTCAGCTCGCGGATCTGCGCGGTCGTGAGATAGAGACCGGCCTCTGTGGCGAACGCCGCGGAGTCGATCCCTGCCTCACGCCACATGGACGCGAGGGCGGCGTCAATTACCGCCGCGTCGTAATGAGTCTGTGCGTGCAACACGTGCTCCTGCGCGGAGCGGAACGCGACCGGCGCGCGAAGTACGCGATGCGCGATCGGGGCGCAGATCCCAGGGTGACGATGCAGCAGCCAGTTCAGTGCGTTCACCCAGACGAGGATGGGATTGTCCACCACGTCCGTCACGAGATAGACCGTTGCCGGCATGCCTTGCGCGCGCAACAGGGGATACGCCGCCTCGTACACGGAGCGGTATCCATCATCGAAGGTGATCACGACCGCGCGGTCGGGGATCGGGCCCTCTTCCAGCAGCGCCACGGGGATCACCTTGTAGTGCTCCTGCAGGAAATCGAGGTGCCCGCCGAATGCGGCGGGCGTCGTATTCGAGTTCAAGCCCCGGATAAAGTCCGACTCGACGGGCTCACACGCATGATAGAGCAGGACTTTCGGCGTCCGCCGGTTGAGCCACATGACCAGCGGGGCGAGGCCGGTGTGGTAGAGTACCACACCGAACAACGTCAGCACTCGTCGCAGCAGCGTGCGCACCGCGCTCAGCGCATCAGCGCGCGAGACCACGCGCCGTAGAGCATGGGCATCGCCGCATCAGAAAAAGTGCTCGGTGACGACACGAGCGCCGGTCCCCACTGGAGATGGCGCTGAAGAGGATCTGATTTCACTCATGCGTAGAATGCCGGGCTCCACAGCTGCATGCTGACTTCGCGGAACAGGTGGAAGAAGGGATTCGACTCGGCGCGATCGAATTCGCCTGTCACCACCGGCCGCTCGCGCACGAGCTCTTCCTGCAGGAAGAGCGGATAGCGGATCGCATCTTCCATGAACTGCATCGCCGGCTGAAAGCTGTCGACACCGACCGTGACGAAGTAATTCACGCGTTCTTCCGACGTGGTGCCGTTCCAGCTCGCGCCGAGTTCACGTGTCCGCTGCAGGTACTTTTCCTGCGACGGGATCGTGCGATTGGCCTTGAAGAACATGTGCTCGTACAGTTGCGACAGCCCGTTGTACTCGGGCGATTCGGTGTACGAGCCGTTCTTTACGTCCAGCTCCACCGTCACGATCGGAACGGCGTGACTCTCGATGACGATGACGTGCAGGCCGTTGGCGAGCACGGTGTCGCGGATCGGGAGATCCGCTTGTGCCTGCGCGGTCGTACCGGTCAGGACCAGGGCAAGGAGTGCGGCGATTCGGGAGTACCGCATGGCGAGACCTCGTGCGAATGTCGGGAATACAGCGGATGACGCTGTCAGGTTGGACACAGGATGTGACGAAGACGTTGAATGCCCACTGGGCGCGACGCGGATCCGGGAGGCCGAGGCGCTCCTACCATATAGGCATCCTTGCGCGCAGTGGCAACGTCTTCCGATGTAAGAGTGAGGTAAACCCTGCGCCCTCCCATCGACGCATCGCGTTTCGTGGTTTTGTGGGGTACGCGTCCGTGACGGCCGGGCTCACGCTGCAGCGCCGCAGTCGAGCGTCTCCTTTCATCACCGCGACGAAGCAGCAGGGGCCCATTGACCGACGTCTCCCGGCCGGCCGAGCCAGCAACCGCATCGCTCTCACCGCCCGCCCCAACCGCAGGGCGATACGACCGGTCCATCGTCGAAGGTCCGCTCGCAGCCGCCGTGTGGAAACTCGCCTGGCCCAGCATGCTGACCAACATCATCGGCGGGCTGCAGGGCATCGTCGATCACATTCTCGTCGGTCACCTCGTCGGCTTCACCGGCAACGCCGCCATCGGCGTGGCGTGGCAGATCTTCATCGTCGTCATCGTCTTCATCACGTCGCTGTTCACCGGCATGAGCGTGCTGGTCGCGCGCTTCGCGGGCGCGAACGAGGGCGAGAAGGTCGATCGCACGGTGTACCAGGCATTTCTGACAGCGGTCGGCATCTCCGTGTTGATCATGGCGCCGTTCGGCTACCTCCTGTCGCCGTGGCTGCTGGATCTGGTGAACGCCGCGCCGGCGGTGAAGGCGGAGGCGCTGCCGTTTCTGCGTGTGATGTTCATGTTCAGCAGTGGCCTGCTGATCTTCTACATGCTTGCCGGGGCCCTGCGTGCCGCAGGGGACGCCCGGACTCCAATGATTCTCGGGATCGCGATGACAGTATTGAATCTCGTCCTGAACGTGATTCTCATCCGTGGGCTCGGTCCGATCCCGGCCTTTGGCACGCTGGGATCCGCGATGGGAACGGTGATCGCCTGCGGTCTGGTGGCGCTGTACTCAATGTGGAAGCTGTGGGGCGGCGGGTGGGTCGTGTCCTTCCCGCACGGCCACGGCTTCGGCCCCGACTGGAGCATCATCCGCTCGCTGTTCAAGTTCGGCCTTCCGACAGGCATTCAGGGAATTGCGATGAATATCGGGGGCGTGCTCATGCTCGCCTTCATCGGTTCGCTGGCGCAGAGCGCCGCGGCGCAGGCCGCCTTCGCGGTGTCGTACTCGCAGCTGTTCTCGCTCATCACGTGGACCTCGGTAGGACTCATGGGCGCGGCGGCGGCGATCGCCGGTCAGAATCTCGGTGCGGGCAAGCCGGACCGCGCTGCCGCGGGAGTGTCCGTGGCCGCGCGCATCGGCATTGCCGGCGCCGCCGTCATCGGATGCTTTTTTCTCTTTCTTCCGACGCAGTTGCTGGCGGTCTTCGGCATGAACGAGCCGGACGTCGTCACGATCGGTGCGCAGCTTCTGCGCGTGCTCAGTGTCTCCGGCCTCTTCAT